>JANYCE010000162.1 GCA_025360445.1 Betaproteobacteria bacterium | reverse complement strand
CGTTACCGCCAGCCGGATGGCTTCAGCAAATTCGGCCGCGGTCTTAAAGCGATCCTCAGGGCGTTTTGCCATCGCTTTGGCGATCACTGCGTCAAACGGCTTTGGTGCCTGCACGTTCAGGCGTGATGGCGGCGGCGGATTGACGCTCAGCACTTTATGCATGATGGTCGTTGCAGTGCCGGAAAACGGCCGTTCCCCGGTCAGGAATTCGTAGAGCACCACGCCGGCTGAAAAAATGTCAGATCGCCTGTCGACCGTCTGCCCCATGAATTGCTCGGGTGACATGTACGCGGGCGTGCCGAGTACAGATCCGGCCTGCGTGTATTGCGACGACTCGATGCGCGCGATGCCAAAGTCGGCGACTTTTACCTGACCGTTGGGTCGAATGATAATGTTGGCCGGCTTAATGTCGCGGTGGACGACGCCGTAATTGTGCGAATACTCGAGCGCGCCAAGCAATTCGCCCATGATGCGCGCGATGTCGGCCAGCTCAAAACGCTCATCCTTTGCAAAATGATTCTTGAGTTCGCGCCCGATCACGAACTCCATCGCGATGAACATGGTGTCGCCGTCTTCACCGAAATCGTAGATTGCGACGATATTGGGATGATTGAGGCGCCCCGCGGCTTTGGCTTCGCGCTGAAAACGCGTAATCATTTCGGCCGCGTTATCGCCTTCAAGCTGGTCGCGGCGAATTGTTTTTAACGCGACGGTGCGCTCAATGCTCGGATCGAACGCTTCATATACGACGCCCATCGCGCCGCGCCCGAGTTCGCGCAGAATTTCGTATTTGCCGAGCTTGAGTGGGGCTTCGCTCATGACGTGGGGTGGGTTAAGGCCGGCGGCGCTGTTATGAATCGATTATTTATATTTGCTGTCGATTTCCCACACGGCTTTCTGGATCAGGCGCTGCACCATGGTGTCCAGCGTCACGCCGCCCTGCTCGGCTGACGACGCGCCGAGCACGGAGGTAGCGGTGGTGCCGACCTCCATTTTTTCTTCGGTATAGCCCTGCGCGACTTGCTCGGTGGTTTCGGCGTTCATGATCTTGTAGCGCATGCCGATTATCCACACGCCGCTCGTGTCCTGAGTCCGGACGGATCCGACCGCAGTGCCGCCAATTGCAGCGCCCTGCCCGCCGAACAGCCCGATGATGCGGCCGACTGAACCGCCATCGAATCCTTTTTGCGCTGCGGCCACCTGCTCGGTTTTAAGAATGTCAAATTTGACGACCCACTTGGTGGTCTTGAGTTTGCCGCGGCCGAGCAGCTTGCGCGCGCCATCCGGATCGCCGAGGTTATAAGCCAACGTGAATTCGTTAAGAAGGGGGCCGAGATTGGTTCGCTCGAGCACCGGAAAGTTCGCCTTGGACAATTCGATCTCGGCGAAGTCAGCAATATTATTGGCCCCGAATTTTTGCGTGAAGGTGGCGTTGTTGCTTTTGATTTCACCGGGTATCACGATCAGCGGCGGCCCGACTTTGCTCGCGTTCGGATACTCGATCGGCTTGTAGACCGCACGATCAGCGGCATCGTTGGCTTTTTGTGAAGTCGACGTCGAAGGGGAGGGACTGCTGTCAGCACCCCACCGCGGTTGGGCGTGCGCGCTAGCGGACAGCGCGAGCAATGTGCCCGCAGCGAGATTCAGGATTATGGTGACGAGGCGGCTGTGCATTTCGAGATCCTTCTAAAAATGAGCGTTGTTCCGGCGTTGAGTATGCCGTCATTTCTTGCGTTTAGGTTCGGACGTCTTTGGAGCGCTGGCGCCCTTGCTGCAGTAATCGCTATACAGCTTGGCCACCACTTCATCGGCCTGCTCATTGATGAGGCGTGCGGCAGCGCTGCGGATATCGCTGCCGGAAAAGGAACCGCCTTGGGCGGCGGCGTCTGAAATCATGCGGCCGTTGTTGTCAGCCAGCGAAAAGCCCAGATTGACCGTCACTTCGTTCACGCGAATAACCGGATTGACACTGGTGTTGGCAGTGATCAGCCCGCGCAGCACAAAGTTGGCGCCAAGGCGGCGGGATGCTGAAAGTGCGCCGTCGGGATTGCCCTTGAAATACGCATCGATCTCCGCCTGCGCGACCTGCTTCTTGATCTCTTCCGGTGTATACGTCTTGAGCCCGAGCGCGCGCAACCGCTGGTTGATCACCTGGAAGTGCGGGCCGTAATTGTCCTGATTCGCCAGAATGCCGCCGCCGGATTGTTGCTCGCCGATGATCAGCATGATTTTCTTGTCTTTCAGCTGATCGCCGCAGGGGGTAGAAAGACGCTCAATGATCGCCTGCTGGCGCGCCTCGTCCTGGGCCTTCGCCGTGTTGTCTTCCTGTGAAAACTTGAAACCCTGTGCGTGGCCGGCACCGGCGCCACCGAGCGCGACCACAGCGACAATCAGCGTGATTCCGATTTTCATGAGACTCCCTGCGCAACTGCCGAGCAGGGAGTGTATGCACATGCGTATGACAAATCCAATTGGCGGCGTCTCAAAATCTGCGTTGCCAGAACTGCGGGACGTAATGATGGTTTCTTTTTAGATTATTGATCATAAAATTCTGATATTTGAAAGGCGATGTCAGTTTACGCGAGCCAAGGGATGCACTGACGTGAATCCATCTACAGAGCAGCGAGGTGTATACGTCAGATTTCGCTTTCTTTATTCGAGCGCGAACGCTTCCAGTACGTCGCAAACGCTTCGCTGACCTGTTTTTCCGCGCGCGCAATGTCTTCGTCGCCAATGAGGGGGAACTGTCCCCGCTTGTTCTTGGAGAGATGTCCATCATTTTGCGCGATATACCGGATGAGTTTCTCCAACTCCGGCTGCGGTGCGTCAAGCCATCGCGTGAGCGACCGTTGCGCGCTGTCATAGGCGCGCAGGTACGCAAGTTCATCAGCCAGATCCTGGTCTATCGCACGCTCAAGGCAGGCGAAAGTGAATTCGCAGAGTTCGGTGGCATCGAAAAACGCATATAGGTATGGAGGCTGATTCTTTACATCGATAAAGTCCGCGTCCGAGTCGAGGCGGTAATCGAGCATGGCGGTGCGTGGAGCGGAGTAGTGCTTGAGCACCTCGGCATAGCGTGCAATATCTCGCTCCATCGCCGTTGACACGGGAACGACGGCGCCTGCGGGGGTAAATCCGCCCAGACGCAAAAGGTGGTGGAGCAAGAAGCGGTGGAGGCGCCCGTTGCCATCTAAGAACGGATGCACGAAAACAAATCCGAAAGCTGCGCATGCGGCGGCCAGTACCGTCGGATACGTTTTGCTCTTGACGAGCTCCCCGATTTTTACAATGCCTTCCATCATGCTAGGTACTTCGGCGGGGGCAGGTGGGATGAAGTCTGCAACGCGCGCAGACCTGCCGGAGCGTGACAGCCAGTTCTGCTTTTGACGATAGGAGACTTCGCCGCGCTGACGAGGTACGACAACGTTTTGCCACTCAACGAAGGTTTGTTCTTCGAGCTGCACATCTTCGCCTGCGCGCTCCAATAAGCGGCGGAAACGTTCAGTTCTTTGCGAATCCGGAATTTCTTTCTCGATCGCAAAAGATGAGCGTGTCTCAGCCAGGTAAAGATAGTTGACGGCCCGCTCCAGCAGTTCCGGTTCGAGGCCGGCCAGGACCTGCGCGATTTTCGCGCCAAGGTCTTTCTTGATCCATGTGTCTAAAGTTGGCGTACGGCGTACGAGCGGGCAAAACGCAGGCGTGCCAGGTAGATTGTGAAGAATCGCAAAGCGCCTATTGCGCTGAGCGGGCGCTGCGAAATAGTGCTTCTCGTTGATTACGGGAACGGCATCAGTCCCGGGAGGTAGTTTGTAGCGGAGCGTTTTTCCGGTGAGCCACTCGTAGAGATGTCCACACACGCGCGCATAACGGGAACCGGGCTTGTCATCGAGCCATGCCTGGAGCTCATCAGCGCCGTGCTGTTCGAACAACGCTGCGATTACCGACAAG
>JANYCE010000081.1 GCA_025360445.1 Betaproteobacteria bacterium | reverse complement strand
GCGCGCCGCCCCAGCGATCGATGCCGAGTGACAGCGCTCTGCGTACGCGCGGATCGTCGAACGGTTTTTTGCGCGTGTTGAACGTGACGACCAGACTGCACACCCACGGCGACTCCTGAACTACCGCCTTGTCGCCAAGCGTTTTTACGAGGCGGTCGCGGTCCGCCGGTGAATGGCCGCGGAACTCGGCAAGGATTTCGCCGGCCGCGAGCGCATTGACCATCGGCGCGCCGGCAATGAATAACGCAAGGAAACCGTTCAGATGCGGCTTGCCTTTTTCGAAATAGCCGTCGAAGCGGCGCCCGCTCCAGTGCGAGCCTGCAACGTGTTCCACGAATGTAAAGGGCCCCGTTCCCATCACGTTGCGCTCGGGCCAGCGCGGATCGGTTTTCAGTTTGGCCGCGCTATAGATGCAATCCCACGGGCTCGCGAAGTTCGCCAGCATCGACGCATTGGGTTTTTTGAGCTTGAACACAACCGTCAGCGGATCCGGCGTTTCAATGGTCGTGATGTCGGCGTAGCTTTCTTCGCGCAGCGACAGCACGCCTTTAGGCGGCTTGCGGATGCGGTCGTAAGTCGCTTTGATGTCTTCCGATATAAGCGTCGTGCCGTCGTGAAACTTGACGCCCTTCTTTAGCTTGAAGGTGTAGGTAAGCCCGTCTTTAGCCGCCGTCCACGATTCCGCGAGGTCTCCCATGACTTTGGGATATTGCTGAGTGTCGAACTTAAGAAGCGTCGAGTAATGCGGACGCACCGGATGAATAAACGCAAACGACGCCTGCGCATGGCAATCGTAATTCGGGGGCTCGGCGCCGACCGCGAATTTGAGCAGGCCGCCGTCCACCGGCGTTTCTGCCGCTGCGCACGTCAACGCAAGCAGGGCGCTCATACAGATTGTCATCCAACGCATCGTTTTCATCTCGTTGTCTCCTCGGTGATCTGTTTTTTTAAATTTTTATACACGCGGCAAAATGCTCCGGCTTCACTTCGCGCAGTTCCGGAACTGCGAGCTTGCATTCAGCGCTCGCGAGCGGACAGCGGGTGTGAAACACGCAACCGCGCGGCGGATTAAGCGGACTGGGCACTTCGCCGCTCAGCACATGATATTCGCGCTGCGCTTCGAGCGCGGGATCGGGAATCGGCACCGCGTCGAGCAGCGCCTGAGTGTAGGGATGCAGCGGATCGCTGTAAAGCGCGTCGCGGTCGGCGATCTCCATCACTTTGCCGAGGTACATCACGATTACACGATCGGAAATATGGCGCACCACCGCGAGATCGTGCGCAATGAACAAATAAGTAAGTTTAAATTCGCGCTGCAGGTCTTCGAGCAGATTCATGATCTGCGCCTGGATCGACACGTCGAGCGCCGACACCGGCTCGTCGCACACGATGACCGACGGCTGCATCGCGAGTGCCCGCGCGATCCCAACGCGCTGGCGTTGCCCGCCTGACAGTTCATGCGGATAGCGCTCGGCCATGTAATCGGAAAGGCCGACTTCGGTGAGCAGCGCCGCTACTTTGCGCTGCGCTGCCTTGCGGTCGGGCTGCAGTTTGTAGACGAGCATTGGTTCGGCGATGATCTGGCCGATCGTCATGCGCGGATTGAGCGAACTGTACGGATCCTGAAAGATGACCTGAACCTGGCGCCGATACTGCTTCAGTTGCTCGCCGGCGGCGTGCGTGACATCGGTGCCCTCGAAGTAAATTTGTCCTGAGGTCGGATTTTCGAGCCGCAGCAGCGTGCGGCCGACCGTCGTCTTGCCGCAACCCGATTCGCCGACCAGGCCGACGGTTTCACCGCGCCTGATTTCGAATGACAGGCCGTCGACCGCACGTACTTCCGCGTGCGTGCGTTTCAAAAGCTGCATACCGGCGCCGACCTGGAAGTAGGTGCGCAAATCGTGCACCTTGAGTAACGGCGCGCCGGCGTCGATCGACTTGGCTTGCGGCGCGAGCGGATTGGCGCTTTGCAGGCCCAGGCCCACCGGCCCGACTTTTGCCATCTCGTCGCCACGCACACACGCAGTCCAGTGCGCGGGTTCGACTTCAACAAGCGGCGGCGCGCTCGCGGTGCATCGTTCGAGCCGTGCCGGACAACGCGGCGCGAACCGGCAGCCGACGGGCGGGTCGAGCAAATTGGGCGGCATGCCGTCGATCGTTTCGAGCTTGCGTCCGCGCGGCTGATCGAGGCGCGGAACCGAGCGCAACAACCCGGCCGTATAAGGATGCAGGGGCCGCGCGAAAATCGCCCGCGCCGCGCCCTGCTCGGCGATGCGCGCCGAATACATGACGGTGACCCGGTCTGCATAACGCGCGACGACACCGAGATTGTGCGTGATGATGACAAGCGCAATGCCCAACTCGCGCGACAGGTCTTTCATCAGCTTGAGTATCTGCGCCTGTATCGTCACGTCGAGCGCAGTAGTCGGCTCATCGGCGATCAGCAGCTTGGGGTTGCACGACAAGCCGATTGCAATCATCACTCGCTGTCGCATGCCGCCCGAAAACTGATGCGGATACTGATCCAGCCGGCGGTCGGGATCGGGAATGCCAACGAGCTTCAACAGTTCGAGCGCGCGCGCGCGCGCGGCGGTCGCGTTCATGCCGAGATGGATTTGCAAAGGCTCCATGATTTGAAAGCCGATGGTCAGCACCGGATTCAACGAGGTCATCGGCTCCTGAAAGATCATCGCGATATCGCGGCCGCGTATCTCGCGCATCTGCTCTTCGGTGGCCGTGATCAGATCCCGCCCCTGAAACATTACGCGGCCGCCGACGATGCGACCGGCAGGCTTGGCGAGCAGGCGCATGATCGCGAGTGACGACACGGATTTACCGCACCCGGACTCGCCGACGAGCGCGACGACTTCGCCCGCCTTCACTTGATACGAAATCCCTTCGACCGCGCGCACGACGCCGCGTGAAGTGACGAAATGGACGTGGAGATCCTCGACCTCCAGCAGCCAGGTGCCGGCGGTCGCGGTCGCGGGATTTACGACTCCTCCTTCAGCGTGCACAACAGCGCTCATCGGCGCGGCGTCCATTTTTTTAGGTCTGCGCAGGCTATGGGCTGCCTGTGTTCCTGTCAAGGACGGCAGTTAACAATGGCAGTTAACAAAGCCCCGCCGCGGCGTGCTGCTTATTGAGCGTTTCATAATGGATGACAATCGGAACGCTCAATCCCCGTCCCGCTCTCTGAAAGAGAGGGTGAGAATGGCACTAACCCGCTGTCGCGAATTAGTGAAACATCAATAATCGAGTGCGAGCTCCAGCACGCGCGCAACATGCAGCGCAGTGCGGTGCGCGCCGTCGAAAATTTGATGGCGGCAGCTTGTGCCATCGGCAACGATCAATGTGTCAGCGGCGGCGGCGCGCACTTTTGGCAACAAAGTCGCTTCGGCCATTTTCATCGACACATCGTAGTGCGCGGCCTCGTAGCCAAAGCTGCCGGCCATGCCGCAGCAACTTGCTTCGATGATTTCGACGTCGAGGCCCGGCACGAGCATGAGCGCGGTGCGCACCGCCGGCATCACGTCGAATGCCTTCTGGTGGCAATGCCCATGGAGCAGCGCTTTTTTCTGCGGCAATGCCTTTAACTTGAGCGTGAGCCGGCCGGCGTCGGCTTCGCGCGCGATAAATTCTTCGAACAACAGCGCATTGAGCGCGAGCGCTGCAGTGTCAGCGCCGGGCAGCATCGACAAAAATTCATCACGCAGCCCAAGCAGGCACGACGGCTCGAGGCCAACCACCGGCACGCCGCGCTCAATGAAAGGCCGCAAGGCCGTGATCATGCGCTGCGCTTCGACACGCGCTTCATCTACCAGGCCAGCCGCCAGGAAAGTGCGCCCGCAGCACAGCGGACGCGGACCGTCGGCCGCTTGCGGCAGATGCACCACGTAGCCGGCCGCGCGCAGCACCGCGAGTGCCGCGCGCGCATTGTCGGGTTCAAAATAATTATTGAATGTGTCGATCAGCAGCACAACTTCAAACCCTCCACACGTAGCGGTGAGGGGACTCTTGGGATGGGAGTGGTGGGTGGAAAAAAACGTATCCCACCGCCACTTAGGCAGCGAACGGCGGGCCGAAAAGCCGAACAATTTTTCCGACAGCAGCGCCAGGCCCGGCACCACGTCGCGCAGATTCGCCAGCCACGCCAAGCGCGCGGCCCACGGTGCATAGCGCGGCAGGTATGCAACGAGACGATCTCTAAAACGCAAACCATGCTGCTGGCGATAGTGATGCAAAAATTCGATTTTCATTTTCGCCATGTCGACGCCGGTCGGACATTCGCGCTTGCAGCCCTTGCACGACACGCACAGCTCCATGGTTTCGTACATCGCTTGCGAAACGAACGCATCCTCGCCGGGCTGCGTCGGCAACTGGCCCGACAAGGCGAGCCGCAGCGTGTTGGCGCGGCCCCGCGTCAGATGCTGCTCCTCCCCGGTCGCGCGAAACGACGGGCACATCGTACCGGCATCAAACTTGCGGCAATGGCCGTTGTTGTTGCACATCTCGATGGCTTTAATAAAACCGTCGCCGCGCTGATCCGCCCCGCTCGCGTGCTCGGACCAGTCAAGTGAAGTGGCGATTTTCTGCACCGCATAACCGGGTTTGAAACGAAACAGCGAGCGGTCGTCCATTTTGGACGGGCGCACGATCTTGCCGGGGTTCATCAGCGCGCGCGGATCAAAAATATCCTTAATTTCTTCGAACGCGTGCGTGATGCGTGGGCCGAACATCGGCGCAATCCACTCCGACCGCACCAGCCCATCACCATGCTCGCCTGAATAAGCGCCTTTGTATTCGCGCACGAGTGCGGCCGCTTCTTCGGCGATGGCGCGCATTTTGTGCGCGCCGTCTTCGCGCATATTAAGGATGGGCCTCACATGCAGGCAGCCGACCGATGCATGCGCGTACCACGTGCCGCGCGTGCCGTGTTTTTCGAACACGCGCGTGAGCCGCTCGGTGTATTCGGCCAGATGCTCGAGCGGTACGGCGCAGTCTTCGATGAACGAGACCGGCTTGCCGTCGCCTTTCATCGACATCATGATGTTGAGCCCGGCTTTGCGCACTTCCCAAAATTCGCGCTGCAGCGCGGCGTCGGTTATTTCGACCACGCCGCCGGGCAGTCCCAGTTCACCCATC
>JANYCE010000110.1 GCA_025360445.1 Betaproteobacteria bacterium | reverse complement strand
AACAACCGCCGCATCGCGCTGCGGGCGAATTTCTTCCGCAAGCCGGGCCAAAGCGGCGTCAACCCGCAGCAGACCGGCGCGTAAGTAAAGGTCGGCGAATGCGAGCCCATGGGGCAGTTTCAGCATGAGAATTTAGACGGTATTGCCGTCGGAAAAAGCCAGCGAACATAGCACAAAAGACGTTGACTGTCAGAGGCGTGCGCGGACCAGATTCGCGTTAAGTTCTTGTGCGATAATTAAACGCATCTGACCGGTAAAACCCTGCGGTTGGCGAGGAGATTAACCATCAATCGAGCAGCACTCACGCATGTCGCAGGATGGCGCACGCCCGCTGTCGTGCTCGCTTGCGGCAGCATGGTGCTAATGCTTTCAGTGGGAACGCGGCAGAGCTTCGGCCTGTTCCTGCAACCAATGACGCTCGACCTCGGATGGGCGCGCGAGACGTTTGGTTTCGCAATTGCAGTTCAAAATATCGTGTGGGGTCTTGCGCAGCCGTTTGCCGGCGCAGTTGCTGATAAGTTTGGCGCAGGGCGTGTCATCGTTGGCGGCGGTATTTTCTACGCGCTGGGGCTGATGCTCATGGCGTACTCCAGCACTTCTCTCGCGTTTGATTTGAGCGCCGGCTTGTTAGTAGGCCTGGGTTTAAGCGGCTCAGGCTTCGGCGTAGTGATGGGAGTTGTGGGACGCGCCACACCGGCAGCCAATCGCAGTGCGGCGCTCGGTCTCGTCGGCGCCGGCGGTTCGTTCGGCCAATTCGCGATGCTGCCATTAGGCCAGGCGTTGATCTCATACTTCGGCTGGCTCAGCGCACTGCTCGTGCTGGCCGCGATATCGCTGGCGATCGTGCCGCTGGCTGCGGCGCTTGCAGGCCGAAATTCCAATACTTCATTAAGCACGCAAAGCCTGCCCGAAGCGTTGCGCGAAGCCGCGTCGCATAAAGGTTTTTGGCTGCTGACGGTCAGCTTTCTCGTGTGCGGCTTCCAAACCCTATTCATAATGCTGCATTTGCCAGCCTACCTCGTCGATCAGGGCATGTCGCCGACCCAAGGGATGACGGCGCTTGCGCTGATCGGATTGTTTAATATTGTCGGTTCGTTCGGATGCGGCCTGCTGGGCGGGCATTTCAGCAAGAAATATCTGCTCGTCTGGTTGTACGGCATCCGCGCGGTGGCCATCACGCTGTTCGTCGCGTTGCCGTTGTCGGTCTACACGATTTGGGGATTTGCCATCGCGATGGGCCTCACCTGGCTCGGCACCGTTCCACTCACCAACGGGCTGGTCGCGCAGATTTTCGGTGTGAAGTATCTGTCGACGCTGTTCAGCATTGTTTTTCTTGGGCATCAGATCGGCAGCTTTCTGGGCGCTTGGTACGGCGGGCTGGTGTATGACCAGAGCGGCTCATACACCACTGTATGGATCTTTTGTATCGTGCTGAGCGTGCTGGCCGCCGCATTGTGCCTCCCGGTCGACGAACGTGACGTGACAGGCTTGCGGCAGGCTGAGGGTAAAACATGACCCGCCATTCTTTTTGCTCAGGCGGCACCGGCGACGGGCGCTCACCTATCCACATTTGCAGTTCGAAGCTGTATCCCGTTGCGATGCTTGTCGCAGCGGAAAGTCCACTGTGTTTTCTTACTAACCGTTAACTAACCAACTACCAAGGAGAGAGACTCATGGCTGAACCCGCCGCCCGTAAAAAAGTAACAATCCCGATGCTGATGGAAAAGAAAAAGAAGGGCGAACCGATTGTGCAGCTCGCTGTGTACGATTATGAAACCGCGATCATCGCCGACCGCGTAGGCATTGATATTCTGTGCGTATCCGACACCGGCGGCATGGTGCTGTTCGGACATGAATCGACCACGTCAGTGTCATTCGAAGAAGTGCTCTTTATGGCGCAGGCAGTCAAACGCGGCTCCCAATACGGGCTGCGCATGGTCGACATGCCGTACATGAGCTTTCACCTGTCGGCCCAGCAGGCTGTCGACAACGCGGCCAAGTACGTATCGCAGGCCGGTGCCGAAGTAATGAAGTGCGAGGGCAACCAGCATCACGCGAAATACATCGAAGCGATCGTCAAGGCAGGCATTCCCGTACAGGGGCATATCGGCATCTGCCCGATGCGTATCCCCCAACTAGGCGGTTTCGCGGCGCAAGGCAAAACGGCTGACCGCGCTAAAGAGCTCGTCGACGACGCGCTGGCCTTCGTCGATGCCGGCTGCTTTTCGATCATGACCGAAGTCGTGACCTCCGAAGTTTCGGAGTATCTGACCGAGACCTTATCGGTACCCGTAATCAGCCTTGGTTCCGGCAATACCTCCGACGGCGTACACATCATTGGCTCTGACCTTTTCCATCTTTACGAAAAGCACACGCCACGTCATTCCAAAATCTATTGCGACCTCGTGCCTATCATCGAGAAGGGTCTTACCGACTATCGCGATGAAGTCAGAAAGCGAATTTATCCGGGTAAGGAACACACCGTATACATGAAAGACGACGAGTTAAAAAAATTCAAAGACAAGGTGGGCTGGAAAAAGTAACCGCGCTGTTCGAAACTCGCCGGCCGCCTGTGATCGTTACAACGGATTTTCGGCGGGCGGACGGTGCGGCGATTTGAACCGGGGCATGTCAGCATGCCCCGGCTTTTTTTGCGGAGGCGGGCCTGACTGATCTTGCGTGGTTGCTCATTAGCGCGTTTGGCGTTGGCACGCTGATTGGCGCCGTCGGCATCGGCGGCATCCTGTTGATACCCGCCTTGATAGCATTCGCCGGCTTGGAAATACATGCGGCGATGGCGACCGCGCTGTTCACATTTGCATTCACCGGCGCCGCCGGCACTTTCATGTTCCAACGCCGCGGCAGCATTGACTGGACCGTGACCCGCCCGGTCGTCATGGGCGCGGTTTGTTTCGCATTCGTGGGCGCGTGGGTCAATTCGCTCAGCGAAGCCGGTGTGCTTGCAATAATACTTGCCGGCATCATCATTTTCGCGGGAATTTATACGCTGGCCAGATGGCATGCAATTCCCCATCCGGCATTCGAAGGCCGCGACGGCGCGCAGGCGGTGCTGCTGCTGGCGCTCGGCGCAATTGCAGGATTTGGCTCAGGACTCACCGGCGTAGGCGGTCCCGCGCTATCCGTGCCGCTTATGGTGTTGTGCGGTTTCCCGGCGTTAGTCTCGATCGGCACGAGCCAGGTCGTCCAGATTGTTGCGGCTATATCGGGTACTGTGGGCAATCTCAAATACGGCACGATTGATTTTGGCGTTGCCGCAACCGTCACAGCGGTTGAAATGGCAGGCGTGTTGCTGGGCGCGCGCATAGTGCACTCGGTCGACGCCGATATCCTGCGCAAGTTTGTCGCCATTCTTTGCATAATTGTCGGCTCCGCGTTGCTCGGCTCCGAACTCGGCTGGTTTAGCTGATGTCTGCGCTCAACGGTTTCCTGCAGGAGCGCCGTCCTGCAATGCTGAAGTTCAGCGCCAGGTGCCAGGTGTAGCGACCCCGCGCTACTTCAGCGCCACCACGCATGAACACTTGGCATCGCGCCAGATTGCGGGCATCTTCAATTTTTGATTCGTGTGTGTGTGCATGCCGAGAGCTCTAACCCGGGGACTGCGATTGCGCTCGCGGACGGCGCGCGCGCGGGTCGCTCGACTGCCCTAATACGACCCGTGCAAGTTGCTGCGCGAACCGGGTGCAGTGGCTTTAATAAATACAACCGTCAGGCGCTAATCTGAACCGGTTCGCTATGGTGGTCCGCATTGCGTTCTGCCGCGGCGACGGTATTGCAAATCAACATAGTTACAGTCATCGGTCCGACGCCCCCCGGCACGGGTGTAATAAACGATGCTTTTTCTTTTACTTTGTCGAAGTCCACGTCGCCTGCGAGCCGGCCATCGGGTAAACGGTTGATGCCCACGTCGATGACCGCGGCGCCGCGCTTGACCATCGGCGCCGTGATCAAACCGGGGCAACCGGCGGCGACGATCAGGATATCGGCAAGTATCGTGTATTGCGCGAGGTCACGCGTCTTGAGATGACAGATGCTGACCGTCGCGTCTTTCGCCATCAGCATCAGGGCCATCGGCTTGCCGACGATATTACTCGCGCCAACGACGACAACGTTCTGCCCTTCGATCTGGATGTTTTCGTATTCGAGCAAGCATTGCACACCGTACGGGGTGCATGGCGGAAAGATGATGTTCTCGCCGACCACCAGCCCGCCGACGTTATAAAGGTGGAAGCCGTCGACGTCTTTTTCGATTGAGATCGCACCGAGCAGTTGACGCGACTCGAGTTGCGGTGGCAGCGGCAACTGCACCAAAATGCCGTGAATGCGCGGGTCGTGGTTGAGTTTTTCGATGCGTGTGATGACGGCTTGTGCGCCGGTATCCGCCGCGAATTCGTGCGTTTCGGAATACAGACCTACTTCAGCGCAGGCCTTCACCTTGTTCCGCACATAGACCCGTGACGCCGGATTGTTGCCGATTATGATCACGGCGAGTCCCGGAATGACGCCGCGCGCCCGCAACACATCGACGCGCTTCTTCCATTCACCTCGCACGTGGCGCGCAATCGCATTGCCGTCGATTATTTTTGCCGTCATTGTTTTCCTATCCCAATAGAGCTTTAGTGAGCCCGGAAACCGGCCACTATGAAAAGCACCATGCTCAAGCCCATCAAACTATAACCGGCCAGACTGAGCTGCCGTGCGCGCATCAAGCTGATGCCGTCGCGACTCCGCAGTATGCTCGCCAACACTGACGGCAGCGCGCCTGCTATCGCCAGCCCCACTACCACCTCGCGCGATACCAGCAAATCCAAGACCGGCATGCCACTCACGTTTTCGCCATGCGTTTGGAATACGCATCGACGAAATCAGCCGCCGCCTTGCTGCCGCGCGAAAACGATTTCATCGCCTCCTCGTGCAGTATCGACAGCGCCTCCATCTTGATTTCATTCGAACGGTCGTTCTCCACCAGATCGGCGAGCTTGCGCGGGCGCGGCATGTCGACTTCGAGGACGGCGCGTACTTGTGTCGGGATATTCGTCATGATCAGCAGGCGGTCGGCGAGAAATATCGCTTCGTCGATATCGGTGGTCACGAAAAAATTGGTGCGCCGGTTTTCTTCATAAAGCGCAGAGTAATACTCCCACATCAGTTCCTTGGTCATCGCATCGAGCCCCCGAAACGGCTCGTCGAGGATCATTACCTGAGGATTATTGATCATCGCCCGCGCGAGCTCGGCCCTGCGTTGCATGCCGCCGGAAAGCTGCGGTGGATATTTCTCCCGAAAGTCGCGCAGGCCGACTTTATTAAGCAGAAACTCGGCGAGCTCGAGCGTCTCTTTTGTTACCTCACCGCGCGCGCGCGGACCGTAGAGAATGTTGTCGTACGTCGTCATCCACGGAAATAAAGCGGTTTCTTGAAACAGCACCAGTCGATCGCGTGCGGGTCCCTCGATCGGTTGTCCGTTAAGCTCCAGCGTACCGCTCGTCGGCTGCTCGAATCCGGCCAGGAGTCTGATGATAGTGCTCTTCCCGCAACCGGAAGGGCCGATCATAACGGTCAATTTCCCACGCTCTATGGTAAACGAGCAGTCTTTCACTACTTCTTTGCTGAAGTGAGCCGCACCATAGTTTTTGGTCACGTTGCGGACGACAATTTCACCCGCCTTTATGCTTGACTTGATTAAATTCGCTTCGTTCATCTTCGCTGCCTTGTCAACGCAACCGCAACCATGGCGTGACGCGGTGGCCAAGCCAGCGCAACAGTTCGCTCGATAAAAAACCGGCGATGCCGATGCTGATCATGCCAACGACGATCTGCTCATAGGAGCCGCCGACGTAAGAATTCCAGATAAAGAACCCAAGGCCGCCGCCGCTGGTGCCACCGATCTGACTGCCGCCGCCGGATATCATCTCTGCTGCCACTACAACCTCCCAGGTGATTCCCATACCGACCGCCGAACCGACCATGATTGACGGCAGGGTGCCGGGCAAAATGATGCGCCAGAAAATATCTCTTTGGCTGGAGCCCATAGAGCGCGCCGCCTGAAAATAACGTAAGTCAATCGCGCGCGCTCCGCCAACCACGTTAATGACGATGGTGTAAAACGCGCCAAGAAAGGTGACGAAGGCGATCGACATTTCCTGGGTCGGCCAGAAGATTATGGATGCCGGTACCCATGCCAGCGGCGGGATCGGTCGCAATACCTCGAAGACCGGAAATCCAACGCCATGCGCAGTCCGGCTCACCGCAAGCAGCAAGCCGAACGGTATGCCAATCAGCATGGCGGCGATGAAGCCGGCCATTACGCGGAAAAGGCTCATGTACCAGCTTTGCCAATACCCAGGGTCGCGAATAACGCCCTGCCACGCGTGCAGAACTTCTGTTGGTGCGGGAATCGCGCCGACCCAGGGCAGATACGCCGGCTTAAAGCCCATCGCTGTAAGCGTGTTGCGCAGCCACTCGAAAGATTCCCACTTGATCCAGACTTTCGACAGCGACCCCATCTCCCATAGCAGCAGGAAGACGACAATAGCAATTGCGCCGCGCCAGTAAATTGAATCGATCAACGGCGGTTTTCCGTTTCGCACGCGTCAGCCCTCCTTCTCGCCGGCAGCGAAAGCCTTGATTGCCTCTTCGTGTACGGCTTCATTGGTCTCTTCCATCAGTTCACGAAAACGCCGCGACGTGAGAACGCTGTAATCGCGCGGATGCGGAATGTCCACCGTAAGAATTTTTTTCGGCCTGCATGGTCGCGTAGTCATGATGGCGACTTTATGACCCAAAAAAATCGCCTCTTCGAGATCGTGCGTTATAAAGAAGATCGTGACCTTATTCTTGTAATAAATTTCAAGCAGCGCTTCGTGCATGACTGATTTTGTCAGCGAATCGAGTGCGCGGTAGGGCTCATCGAGCAGCAACACCTTGGGGTTGTTCATCAACGCGCGCACGATCTCCACTCTGCGGCGCATGCCGGACGAAATTTCCCCGGGAAAGTTGTGTTCGACCCCGCTTAGTCCGGCGTCGGCCATCACATCGAGCGCTTTCTCGGTCGCCTCAGCGCGGCTTAACGTACC
Source organism: Betaproteobacteria bacterium (assembly GCA_025360445.1). Taxonomy (GTDB): domain Bacteria; phylum Pseudomonadota; class Gammaproteobacteria; order Burkholderiales; family SG8-41; genus PALSA-1004. The sequence goes on along the minus strand of JANYCE010000110.1, from coordinate 3,338 downwards.
CTGTACGAGCGGACCGAATGCAACATTCTCAAGATTGGTCTTCCACGGAAACAAGGCGCCACTCTGAAATACGACGATACGGTCGGAACCGGGCTCAGCCTTCGGCTTCTCCGTGCTGCATAACACCTCCCCGTCAAGCAAAATACGCCCGGAGGTAATTTCGTGGAAGCCCGCGATCGCATTTAGCAGCGTGGTTTTGCCGCAACCCGAGGGGCCGACGACCATGCAAATTTCACCCGCGCTTATTTCAAGCGAGCAGTGGTCGACTGCCATCACTGCCGCGCCGTGCGGATCGTAAATTTTAACGACGTCCTGGATCGAAATGGCGCCGCGCGTGGTCGTGGATACAGCGGCTTCAGGTTGCATCGCCGCTGCCATCACTGGGCACCCAGTGCGAGTTCACGCGTGCGCCATTTCATCAAATGGTCGCCCATCGCGCGTACCATTGCACTGGTGATGTAGCCGACGAATCCGAGCGTGATCATGCCGATCACGATCGTTGGATAGCGCACCATCGTGTATGAAGTGTTGATGACGTAGCCCAGGCCGTATTGCCCGGAAACCATCTCCGCGGCTACCAGCGAAAACCACGAAACACCAACTGAGATTTGCAGGCCCGTGAATATGAAAGGCAGCGCACCAGGCACGATTACGTGGCGAAAAACCTGCGCACGCTTTGCGCCCAGGCAGCAGGCTGCGCGCACATAAGATTCGTCGATCGACTCTACGCCGAGCATCGTGTTGAGTGCGGTGGCGAAGAATGACGCGAGAAATGTGAGATAGATCACCGCAGATTCGGTGGCGACGAACATGACGATGGCGAGCGGCACCCACGCGAGAATTGGAATCGGGCGCAGGGTTTCGAATACCGGAAAAACATATTCCTTGAATTTTTTCGACCACCCAAGCATCAATCCGACCGACACTCCCAGTACAGTAGCGAGAAAAAACGCTTGTGTGACGCGCCAGATACTCACGCCGATGTGCTTATAGTATTCCGGCGTATAGATGGACAAACCGTAAGCGGGATCTGGATTAAGCCATTCTTTTACCACCGCAGTGATGCCTGGCATGTCGCGAAAACGCGGCAGCTTCCATACCTCTACTGCCAAATACCAGAACCCGACAAACAGGGTAAAACCGACGACCATCAGGTACGGTCGCGGGCTTTTAAGCCATTGCTGGTACCGGTAGAGCGTCAGATTCATGCCCTGCACGTCGCCGGCGTGTATGCGCCGGTGAATCTTGCGTAACATTGCGCCCAGTCCGGGCACCGTGTAATCGCGCGCGATCATGGTCGCGAACTGGCTCATCACATGGTCGCCGGCGGCGGGGTCGGTTTCTAATACGCGCAGCAATTTTTCGCCGTTTATGCGGATGACTTCAGCTTGTTCCGTGCAGATGGCCTTCGCGAGGCGACGCGGATATTTGCTAAGCAAGGCGGCCCATCCAAATACGTCGCCGGCTTCCAAAACCTTGAGCGGCCGGCGTGCTTGCGCTTGCGGCTCAAGTTCATGCTCGACGCGGCCGCTCACGATGATGCAAATGTCGTTGGCATCATCGCCGGTTTTGTAAATAATCTCGCCTGCCGCGTAGAACGCCGAATTGCCAAGATGGGCAATTTTGCCGAGCAGAATTTCGGGTACCGCCTGAAACGGAACGGTTCGCCGATAGATTTCTAGTACATCGGCGTGAGGCACGCCAGCTTCCAGATCCTGCTGTGTCATATTTTGTAATTTTCGCTAAGCGCAAACCAGCAGCGGGATCGACCATCGAGCGGCCGGGACGTTAAAAACATTGCCAGCCCAAAATCTTGGGCCGGCATTCAAGTCGCTTACTTTGGGGCCTCCCCGTCGGGCAGCGCAATCACGTCGCCTATCGGCGCCTTGAGGTTACGCTCCTTCAGTACCTGCTCCGCGAATTCAGGCATAACCGCTTCCGGTCGCAGTTTTTCCACATTGATGCTCTTTATTGAGTAGAGAAACGCGGTGGCCTTGTCGATCAGTTCACGCGCTTGCGGAGTAATTGCATAGTGGAGATTGATGCGCGTTTTGGTGCCGCCCGTTTCTGCACTATAGCTTCCATAGAGCGAGTACCACAAAGCGCGATCGGAGAATCCGGTGGTTTGCTCCTTGGCCATCTTGATGACTTCGTTGGCGTTCTTTTCATCGCCCAGAAACAATTGTGCGTCGAGCTCCGCATTCATCCACGCCTTAACGACGTCGGGCCGTTGCTTGATTAAATCTGCGCGCATGGCGAGAAAGCCGCCGTCGCCTTCGTTCACGCTGGCGCCCGACGCAATGCGCTTGGCAAGTCCCTCCTGGACCAGTCGCGACGCGGTGGGCTCCCAGATAACGGCCGCGTCGATCTTGCCTGCGCGGAAATTACTGGTAATAACTTCGATATTCTGATTGAGGTAGTCCTTGGGCTGCACGCCCTCCTTTTTGAAGGTTGCCTGCGCGAACCGGTCGGTGCAGCTGCCTTTGGGTACAGCGACTTGTTTTCCATCAAGCCACTTCAATGCCTCTTTCGCGTTGGCGAATTTTGGCGCGTCATTGCGGGCGAGGAATATATTGCACTGGTCGAAGCCGAGCCCCAGCGTTCCGACAATCCGCACGTCGGCGGTTTCGGTTTTAGTGGTCGAGACGATTGACGGCATGTCTCCCATGTAGCCGATATGCTGCTTTCCTGCGAGCATGTTGTTGACAATGATCGCACCCTGCAGACCGACCTGGAATTCGACCTTGGACCCCTTGGGCAGATATTTTTCGTAAAATTTCTTGCCGCGCATAACCACACCAGACCACGACTCGGTGTAATACGGCTGATAGCCGATGACGAGTTCAACCGGCTGGCCCGGCTTGCCGAAATCGATATCGGACGCCCAGCCAAGCCCCGCCGTACTTGCCAGCAGGGACACTGCCGCCAACAACTGCGTGAAACGTTTCATTGCGTGCATGACTCCTCCTATATTGTTTTACGACTTGGCCCGCTGGCGAATGTTTTAAATGCCATTTGCGGTTCTGCCTTGTATTGCGCTTACATCTACTTCGAACCCGATGACGAAAGATAACGTGCGATCAACGACGACAGCCGTCGCATTACAAGATAGCCCGAGGCCGGGTCGTTTTCAAGCACCTGCAACACCTGCTTGCCGCCGATGCGTAATACCTGCGAACGCTCCAGACACGTCGCGCGCGCAATCCGTCGCGGCTGGTTCTCAAGCAGCGCAGCCCACCCGAACGCTTCGCCTTTGCGCAGCATAAACCCGGCCGGGCTCACCCGCTCGTCGCGGCCGATCAAAAACTCGACGCGTCCCGATTCCAGGATGAATAAAT
>JANYCE010000072.1 GCA_025360445.1 Betaproteobacteria bacterium | reverse complement strand
CATTAAGAAACGGGTCTTGTAGCAGCTGCCCTTTGGTGCTCATGTTTGTTGCCCCGCGTTTTTAGTATTGAACCTACTGTACTAGATTTCGCACGCTGACGCCATAGGACAGCGCCTACCGCTTGACACGACGTTTGTCATATGGATTTACACCCTGCTTGAACTCTATTTTGAGCGGGGTGCCCTTTAACTCAAAGGCGTCACGAAAAAAGTGCTCGAGATAGCGCCGGTAGCTATCGCCGACGCGGTTCAATCCCGTACCGTGAATTATGATGCGCGGCGGATTGCTGCCGCCCTGATGCGCATAACGCATTTTGGGCCGGAATATTCCACCGCGTGGCGGCGCCTGCCGCGCAATTGCCTCTTCCAGCGCTCGCGTGAGTTTTGGCGTCGGCAACTTGACCATGGCGGCGCGATAGGCGCGCTCAACTGCATCAAGTAAAGATTTAATTCCAGTGCCCGCGAGCGCGGAAATATAATGCACCGGCGCATAGTCGATAAAAGTTAGCGTGCGCTCGAGTGAATGCTTGGCGTTTTCACGCTGCTCCGCACGTAAACCGTCCCATTTGTTAACCGCGACAACCAGCGCGCGTCCCGCTTCCACAACGAAACCGGCGATATGCGCATCCTGATCCACAATTTGATCGCGCGCGTCGAGCACCAATATCACGACGTTGGCGTGTTCGATTGCCTGCAGTGTTTTGATGACGGAAAATTTTTCGACCGCATCCACAACGTTGCCCCGCCGGCGCACGCCCGCGGTGTCGATCAGCGTATAGAGTACCCCGGCGCGCTCGAAATCGATGTAGATGCTGTCACGGGTCGTGCCCGGTTGATCGAATACCACAACGCGCTCCTCGCCGAGCAGCGAATTGACCAGCGTTGATTTCCCTACATTGGGCCGGCCGACGATTGCTATGCGCGGCCGCTTTTCAGGTTCCGCATCTTTGTCGACTTCTTCTCGCTCAGGGAAGTCCGCGGTGATTAATTCGGCCAGATCGCCGACGCCTTCGCCGTGCGCGGCGGAAATCGCGAGCGGATCTCCCAGCGCGAGTTCATGAAATTCGGCGCACACCGTCGCCGGCTGCATGCCTTCAGCTTTATTAACGACGAGCCACACTTTGCGGCCGGTCTTGCGCAATTGTTCGGCGATTGCGCGATCTTGGGTGGTGAGGCCCTGCCGGCCGTCGACCAGAAGCACGATCGCATCAGCTTCATCTATCGCAAGCAGCGTCTGCTGCGCCATGACCTGCATCACGCCCTCGTGGCTGACCGGTTCCAGGCCGCCGGTATCGACGACGATATACGATTTGTAGCCGACTTTGCCGCGTCCGTAATGGCGGTCGCGCGTTAAACCCGGAATGTCGGCGACGATCGCGTCGCGACTGCGCGTAAGGCGGTTAAACAGCGTTGACTTGCCGACGTTCGGCCGGCCGACGATGACAATGGTTGGAATCATGGCGCAATCTGCCGCGTTAAAAACTTCGCAAACGATGCGGCCAGAGAAATGCGCTTGAGCGCTGTAATTGCGGCCATCATGGGATGACGATCGCGAACACACCGCCTTTGACCGTCTGCACGAGTATGCCGTCGTTAAGCACTTGCGGCGGCGTAACGATTGCGCTGCCATCCGTCGCGATACGCGCGACGAATGAACCGTCGTCCCGTGATACGAAATGCACATAGCCTTGAAAATCGCCGACCGCTATGTAATTGCCGGACACGACTGGTGCGCTGATGTAGCGGCCAAACAGTTTATCCTGCTTCCACAAGCTCGCCCCGCCGGTGAGTTCGAATGCGAGGATGGCGCTTTTGTCGTCTGAGATATAAAGATTTGCGTGGTCGTTCGTGAGTCCCGCCACACTCGACACATCGCGGCCCCAGTTCGGGGTCCCCTTGACGAGGTCGAAACAGGCGGCGCGGCCTTGAAATGCAACAGCGCAAACCTGCCGTCCGTCGGTGATCGGCAAACTCGAAACGTCAGCCACACGCTCAAGTTCTGTCGCGCCTTTTGGCAGGGCCACGGTGGCCTCCCAGCCGAGGTTACCGGTTTCGACGGCCAGCGCGACCAGCCTGCCGCCCGGAAAACCTGCAAATACCCCGCCTCGATAAAGTAAAACGCTGACCGGAGTGCGCACAGTCAATGACGGAAGTGCACGCTGATAAAGCCATTTGCGCACGCCGGTAGCCGCATCGAGCCCGAATATGCGGCCGTCACCCGTGCGGACCACGACCACGCCCTGTGCCACCTGCGGCGCGCTCAACACTTCACTCGTCAGCTGCGATTTCCATATCTGCTTGCCGGCCTTATCGAGCGCAATGACCTCGCCTTTCGAACTTCCAACCAGCGACATGCCGCCGTCGGTGCCGACCCCGCCTGACAATGGAATTTTGCTGTCGAAACGCGCGAGAACTTTTCCGTTAGATGCGTCCAGACGCACGATCTGTCCCGCTGCGGCCGCCGCGTACACTGAGCCATCACTGATCGCAGGGCTGAATACATGGCGCTGGCTGGTGCCGACGTTCGCCTGCCAGGCTATCTTTGGAGTAGCGGACGGCTTGAACACCACCAGCTCCGCAGGCTTTTGGACCGGCCCTGTACCAAACCACCTATCGATGACGTCGCCCGGCGCGGCGCAACCCGCAGCAGTCACTACCAATGCGCCGAGCGCCGCCAGCTGTTTGACGAACCGGCTCATTTCGCCGCGCCGAGCGCGTCGAGCTTGACCTGGATTAACGCGCGGTATCCGCTCCTGCTGTCACTTTTATCCAATGCCGTCTGATACGCAGCACGCGCTTCCTGCGGCTTGCCTTGTGCGACCAGCACATCGCCTTTCGCATCGGCATACAACGCACTGAAAGTATCACCGTGCTGAGTGTCGACAAGTTTTAGCGCTTCATCGTAATTTTTCTCATCGAGCAACACTGAGACCATGCGTAGACGTGCAATATCTTTGGTTTCAGTATCGCGCGCGTTGTCGATCGCCCATTGCAACCGCGACTTGGCCGCCGCTCGATCGCCGCTGTCCGTTGCCGCCCTGGCCGCCGCGAGCGCCGCAAATGCTGCGTAACCTGTGCGCTGGTAGCGATCAGTGATGACGGCCGCAATGTCCTGCACTTTTTTCGGATCGTTGGCGCCTAGTGCGCCTTGCAGCTGCGTGTACAACTCGCCTGCTTCGAACCCCTGTTTGCTTTGGTAATAGCTCCACCCGCGCATTCCAGCGAGAGTCAGCAACGCGACCACCGCTACCAGGATGACGAGGCCGCCGTACTGCTTCCACCAGGCCTTGAATTCGTCTATCTGTTCCTGCTCTTCCAGATCATAAACCGCCATCGTCAACCTCTTTTGCTGTCCATCACATTTACCATCATTGCCACCGCCCCGCCTATCGTGCAGCGCGCTTGTTCTGCCGCCTCGCGCAACGGCTTCACACTCACCTGTTGCATAGCAACCTCATCGACGCCGATAAGAACTGCGTAGCGTGCGCCGCTGCCATCGGCCTTCTTCATTTGCGATTTAAAACTCGCGCCGCTGCAATCCAGAATTATCGCGAGGCCGCCGTCGCGCATTGATTCCGCGGCTTCCATCGCGAATTGCGCTGCGCCCTCGCCAGAGTGCGCGATATAAGCGTCGGGCGGCTTGCGGGTCGGCATTTTACCCTCTTCCAGCAGCAATAAAGTACGCTCCACACCGATGCCAAAGCCGCAGCCCGGCGTAGGTTTGCCGCCGAGTTGCTCAAACAAGCCGTCATAGCGCCCCCCCGAACAGATCGCGCTTTGCGCGCCCAACCGGTCGCTTACCCATTCGAACACCGTCAAATTGTAATAATCGAGTCCGCGCACGAGACGCGGGTTTATGACGTACTCAATTCCCGCTGCGCGCAGCCCGCTTTGCACTGCGTCGAAATTCCTGCGCGACGTATCACCCAGCGCATCGAGGAGGCGGGGTGCGGCTTCGATGACCTCTTGCATTGCCGGATTTTTGCTGTCGAGAATGCGCAGCGGATTGGTATGCAGTCGCCGCGTTGCGTCTTCGTCGAGGCTTGATGAATGCGCCTCGAAGTATTGAATCAGCTGCGCACGAAACACACGCCGTTCGTCGGCACTGCCAATGGTGTTTATCTGAAGCTGCACGCCGTCGATGCCCAGCGCTTTCCACAAGCGTCGCGCCATGACGAGCAGCTCGATGTCGACGTCAGGCCCCGCCAAGCCCAGCACTTCTGCGCCGAACGTATGGTATTGGCGATAACGTCCTTTTTGCGGGCGCTCATGCCGGAACAGCGGTCCGCTGTACCACAAGCGTTGAGCGCCGTTAAAAAGCAGGCTGTGCTCGAGCGCGGCCCGCACTGTCGGCGCCGTCCCTTCAGGCCGCAGTGACAACTGGTCGCCATTCAATGCGTCGGTAAACGAATACATTTCTTTTTCGACGATGTCGGTTACCGCGCCGACGCCGCGCACGAAGAGTTCAGTGCGTTCCACAATCGGCGTGCGGATATTGCGGTAACCGTAGCAGCGAAAGACCTCGCGCACGGTATCTTCAAAAAACTCCCACAACGGCGATTGATCCGGCAGGACGTCATTCATCCCGCGGATGGCTTGAACTTTATTCGGCATCGTGTGGGTGACCGGGCGGTCAGTGCGCGACTTCAACGTGGGGCGTGCCGCCATTGGCGACCGGCTGGTAATGCGTATGCACGTAACGCTCAACCAGCGCCTGAAACTCAGCCGCAATATTGTCGCCCTTGAGCGTGACCGCCCTGACCCCATCGATAAAAACCGGCGCCACCGGGTTTTCGCCGGAACCAGGCAGACTAATGCCGATATTTGCCTGCTTGCTTTCGCCCGGGCCATTGACGACGCACCCCATCACGGCGACGTGCATGTCTTCGACGCCCGGGTAGTGGCCGCGCCACAGCGGCATCTGCGCGCGCAAATACGTTTGGATATTATCAGCCAGCTCCTGAAAGAACGTGCTCGTCGTACGGCCACAGCCCGGGCACGCGATCACCATCGGGGTAAACGAGCGCAAACCCATGGTTTGCAAAATTTCCTGCGCAACCACCACTTCGCGCGTGCGGTCCCCATTCGGCTCGGGCGTGAGGGACACGCGAATTGTGTCCCCGATGCCCTCCTGCAGCAGCACGCTCATCGCCGCGGTCGACGCGACAATGCCTTTGGAACCCATGCCCGCCTCAGTGAGGCCAAGGTGCAATGGATAATCACATTGCGCCGCGATATCGCGATACACCGCGATCAGGTCCTGCACTCCGCTCACCTTGCACGACAAAATGATCCGGTCGCCGGCGAGTCCAAGACTTTCGGCCTGGCGCGCGCTGTCGAGAGCGGATGCGACAAGCGCTCTGCGGGTCACCACCGCCGCCGACTGCGGCTCGGCGCTGCGGGCGTTGTCGTCCATCATGCGTGCGATAAGTTCGGCATCAAGGCTGCCCCAATTGACGCCGATACGCACCGGCTTGGCGTATTTGCAGGCGAACTCAATCATGGTGGCAAATTGTTCGTCGCGCTTCGATCCGCGCCCGACGTTGCCCGGGTTGATGCGGAGCTTGGCAAGCGCCTCCGCGCAGGCCGGGTGTTGCGTCATCAGGCGATGGCCGTTGAAATGAAAATCACCGACCAATGGCGCGTCCACACCCTTGGCGGCCAGTCGATCGCGGATATGCGGGACAGCAGCAGCCGCTTCAGCCGTATTGACCGTTACCCGCACAAGCTCGGAGCCTGCACGCGAGAGCGCCGCAACTTGCGCGACCGTGCCATCGATATCGGCAGTGTCGGTATTGGTCATCGACTGAACGACGATGGGCGCACCGCCGCCCACTGCGATGTCACCGACCAGAACGCGGCGAGATTGCCGCCGCTGCAGAACTCCGTACATATCGCTTATTCCAGCGTCAGCCGCGCTACATCGACCTTGGTATAGGGACCAAGATTGACCGGCTGCTCATTATGAATTAACTGAACCCCGTTCGCATTGCCGACGATGACATGAAGCGGCGGCGCGCCGCTGACTACCTGCTCCGTGCCCGGCGAATTCATTTGTGAAAAAATTCTGTTCCCGTCACGGTCGCGAATCTCGACCCAGGATGAGCGCGTAAAACGCAATCGGACAACTTGCGCACCCGCCGTTACGCGAGAATTCTCAACCGCAACGGTGGTGTTTTGAAGTGTTGGCGTCGCACTCATCGGTGCAGGCTGGAATGGCTTTTCGCTGGCGGCGGCCGAAGTAGTCAGGAGCCCATCGCCAACGGGCGATGCAGATAACGTGGTCGACGCCTCGACGACGACTTGCGGCGCCGCCATCGCAAGCGCGTCCGTCTTACCGTCCTCCGCTTGCATGTATTCCGGATAAAACTCGTAAACGATCAGCGGCATTAGCAATACCAGCGCGATAACTGCATATTTGAGCCGGTGCCCGCGGCGCGCCGTGGGATACGGAATTTCCGGGGACGAGGATGCCGATCTTCCGAGCGGCGCCAAATGCTGAGCTTCGCCCGTAGCCAGCAGCGTCGCGGGATCGAGCTTGACCAGCCGCGCGTAATTGCGCATAAACCCGCGCACAAAAACCGCGCTTGGCAACCGCCGGTGATCTCCCGACTCAAGCGCCTCGACCTGCCAGGAAGAGAGCTTGAGTTGCTGGGCAATTTCGCTGACTGTCATGCCGCGACTGGCGCGCGCCGCAGCTAATTGCTGCCCCGGCGGCACGCCTGCCACTTCCAACTCCAGCGGATATTCCGCGACGCTCATTCGTATTGGCCGGCCGCCAGCGCGCGGGTTTCGCGTGATTCTGAAAAGTTTTTTCGCAGCTGAAAACCCAGACTGGCTTCCGCGTTGCGATCGCCGATCGCGCGCTCGACTCGCAGCGACAGCCAAAGATATGCGGCCGTCAATTCAACTTCGCGCGGGATGCGCATCAAGTACGATTTTGCTTCGGGAAAGCTCTTGCGCTTGTATGCAATGTCCGCCAACTGGAGCAGAGCCTGCGGTTGGCCAGGGCGAGCATTGAGCGCTTTTTGAAAGTAGCCGTCCGCGCCCGCAATGTCGCCGGTCTGGCGGGCGCAAATGCCGGCATTCACCCACGATTTATCAGGGGTCGCGTAGAGCGGGTTGCGCAGCGCAGCGAGGAAATATTTGATCGATTCCTGCTCGCGCTTGCGCTGACAAAGGAACCAGCCGTAATTGTTGTTGACGTCGGAGTCCTGCTGATCGAGACGCAGCGAGCGCTGAAAGTTCGCCTCTGCTGCACTGTCATCACGAAGCTCCATATAAATGAGCCCCAGCACGCTGAACGCCGGCGCGTAATTGGCATCCGCCTTCAGCGCTTCGCCCGCCTCCTGCAGCGCCACGCCATAGTTCCCCAACTCGAGATAGCCGGCCGCCAGTTCGGTATGGATTCGCGCGCGTAACAACTCGTTGGTATCGACTACCGTTTTCGGCGCGTAGGTGGTGGACCCGGAACCGGTGGTAGTGCAGCCGCAAATAACGAAAAGCAAACTGGCGGCAACGAGCAGGCGTTTGCTCAGTCGTGTCATAAAAGCCCTTAAGCCAAATTGGTCGCAGGCTGACGCTCGCGGCGCCGTGTTTTATCCAGCACCTGCCCCGCGAGTTGGCCGCATGCGGCATCGATGTCATCGCCGCGCGTTTTTCGCACCAGCACAGTAAATTCTTTTTGCATAAGAACGTCGCGAAAATTTGCGACGGCGGTAGCGTCCGACCGCGCATAGCCCGACTGCGGAAAAGGATTAAACGGAATAAGATTGATCTTCGACGGCACGTCTTTCAGCAGCTTGGCAAGCTGGCGCGCGTGTTCGGGACTGTCGTTAACGCCCGCCAACAACACGTATTCGAAAGTGATGAAATCGCGCGGCGCCTTTTCAATATAACGCACGCACGCGGCGAGCAATTCTTTCAATGGATATTTTTTATTGATCGGCACCAGTTCGCTGCGTAGCTCGTCAGTCGGCGCATGGAGCGAGACAGCCAGCGCTACGGGACAGGCATCGCGCAAGCGGTCGATTGCCGGCACCAGACCGGAAGTGCTGAGCGTCACGCGCCGGCGCGATAAACCGTACGCATCATCGTCGAGCATCAATTGCAATGCCGCGACTACATTGTTGAAATTAGCGAGCGGCTCGCCCATTCCCATCATTACGACGTTGGTGATCGGGCGCGGCGTTTCGACACCACGGCCCAGTTGGCGATTGGCGAGCCACAGCTGGCCGATAATTTCGGCCACTGTCAAATTACGATTAAACCCTTGCCGCCCGGTCGAGCAAAACGTGCAGGCCAGCGCACAACCCGCCTGCGATGAGATGCATAAGGTGCCGCGATTGCGCTCCGGAATGAACACTGTTTCGATCGCGTTACCGGTGCCGACT
>JANYCE010000021.1 GCA_025360445.1 Betaproteobacteria bacterium | reverse complement strand
CGTACGGCTCGTCAGGGATCGGGTCGGCGAGTCATCTCGCCACCGAGCTTTTTCAGATGATGGCGCAGTTGAAGCTGGTGCATGTTCCATACAAAGGCCAAAGCCTCGCGATGATCGATCTGATTTCCGGCCAGTTGCAGTTTGGCTTTCCGTCAGTGCCCGCGTCGATCCAGCACATCAAGTCAGGCCGGATGATCGCGCTCGGTGTTGCCTCCAAAGAGCGTTCGTCCGCGCTGCCCGATGTGCCGTCGCTCGACCAGACGGTGCCGGGCTATGAAGTGAGCGGCTGGTATGGCGTGCTCGGACCTGCGAAGTTGCCGCCAGCGATTGTCGCCAGGCTTAACGGCGAATTGAATCGCATCCTGCGCGATCCATCGACGCACGACATCCTTTCGCGTGAAGGCGCTGATCCGATCCCGCGCACGCCCGCCGACTTCGCGCAAACCATCTCGACCGACATCGTAAAATGGGCGAAAGTTGTGAGGGCGGCGGGATTGAAGGTGGAGTAGCGGATGTTAGAAATGTTCCGTCCCCTTCAGGGGGAAGGCTAGGATGGGGGTGGGTTTCGCTCGTGCAGCCCATCCCCACCCCCAACCCTCCTCTTGTCCCCCAATAGGATTTGCTTCGCGGCAAAGGTGAGGGAGACTAAGACATACAAACCAAAGGAATCACCGTGGGCAGATTAGACGGAAAAGTTGCATTTCTAACGGGGGCGGGCGCCGGCATCGCTAAGGCGACCGCGCTTAGCTTTGCGCGCGAAGGCGCCAAAGTCGCCATCATCGAACTCAATAAGGAAACCGGTGCGGCGGCCGAGAAAGATGTGCGCGCAGCGGGTGGTGACGCGCTATTCATCGAGACCGACGTTACCGATTTTGACAGCGTGAAGCGCGCGGTCGATGCGACGGTCGCCAGGTTCGGCAAACTCGACATACTCATGAATTGCGCGGGCGGCTCGCTGCAGGAAGACGTGCCCGTGCATGAAATGGATCTCGGTATCTGGCATCGCACGGTCGCGTTGAATTTGCTGCATCCGTTCCTGACCTGCCGCCACGCGATTCCGCATATGCTCAAAGCGGGTAGCGGCTCGATCATCAACATGACCTCCCACCTGGGGCTGATGGGCTCGATCAAGCCCGCGTATGCGGCGACCAAGGGCGGCATCATCGCGTTTACCAAGACTCTCGCCGCGCAGTACGCGGAGTTCGGCATCCGCGCCAATGGCATCGCGCCCGGTTCGATTCGCACCGAGCGTCAGATCAAGCGCTATGAGAACAAGGAGTGGATGCACGCCGAGAAGCCAACGGCTGACGCGCGCTCGCGCATTGCGATGAAAAAACTTTACCCATTTGCGTCGGGCGATCCCGGTGACATCGCCGCGATCGCGGTCTTTCTCGCTTCTGACGAATCGCGCATGCTGACCGGCACGACGATCGCCGCTGACGGCGGGCGTTCTTCGTACCTCAAAGTGTACGCAGGCGACGAGTGAAGCGCCAAGAAAGCGGGCATCGCGCTCGATCATTGAAAACCGGAATTGAAGGCCCCCCCAATCGCCGCGCGATCATTTTGAGGTCACCCGGTGCGAGGTTTATACTTCCGTAATACATAGTTTTACGGAGGCGGTTATGCTCAAGCAGATCACGAAAGTCGGCAATTCCCAAGGGCTGATTCTCGACAGCGCGCTGATGGACCTGACCGGCTTGCGCGTTGGCGATCAGGTGAATATCGCTGTGGCGCCAGGCGGCGCGATCATTCTTACACCGATACGCAAAGCTGCGCCGCGCGAAGAGGTATCAGCCGCCATCCGCAAAACCGTCAAGGATTATCGCAAGACCCTCAAAAAACTTGCATGAAATCCACGCCGGACAGTTGCATTCAACTGACCGTCGATCTCGTGAAAGAGATTCACGAGACGGTGCTGGCGGAATTTGGCGGGTCTGGCGGTATCCGCGATGAAGGCTTGCTGCATTCCGCAGTTGCCGCGCCCCAGGCGACTTTCGGTGGTGAATCGCCATTCGCCGATCTGCCGGAAGTGGCCGCAGCGTACTTGTTTTACATTTGCCGCAACCGTCCTTTCATTGACGGTAACAAGCGTGCGGCCATGACCGCGGCCATCGTGTTCCTGCGGCTCAATGACATCGAGCCATTGCCCGACAGCGACAAATGGGAGGGCCTCGTGCTGGATGTTGCCAGTTTGCAACTCGACCGCGACGCTACGACCAAGCGTCTGAAGGCACTGCTGCCGCGCAAGCGATAAACTCCTTTCGCGAGCGCCCGGCAGCGAACGCTGCCTGCGTGAATGATAGAATTTCCGGACCACAAGATGTTCCGCGCCCCGCGTGACGCGCGCCAACCCGATGGAGTCTGCATGAAAACCCCGCTCAAGCTGTTCCTTGCTGCCTGCATCCTGTCCGTCAGCGCCGCCGCATACGCCGCGCAGAACGCCGCGGGCGATTATCCCAACCGCCCGATCCGCATCATCGTTACCTTCCCGCCCGGCGGCCCGACGGACATCATCGCGCGCGTGGTCGGTCAGAAGCTCACCGAGACCTGGGGCCAGCCCGTGGTGGTTGACAACCGCTCGGGCGCCGGCGGCAACATCGGCACCGACCTCGCCGCGAAAGCGGCCCCCGACGGTTACACGCTGCTGCTCTCCAACTTCGGCCCGATGGCGATCAGCCCGCATGTCTACGCCAAGCTGTCGTACGATCCGGTGAAAGACCTCACCCCGATCACGCTCGCCGCGACGGCGTGGTTTTTCGTGGTGACCAATCCGTCGTCGCCGCTGACTTCGATCAAGGAGCTCATCGCGCAGGCGAAGGCGAACCCCGACAAGATTACTTTCGCCTCGTCCGGCAATGCCAGCCCCAGCCACCTGGCGGGCGCACTGTTCCAGTCGAGCACCGGTGTGCGGCTCACGCATGTGCCGTACAAGGGCGGCGCGCCATCGGTGGGCGCGGTAATCGCCGGCGAAGTCCAGCTCGCGATCGAAAGCCCGCCGCCCATCGTGCCGCAGGTCAAGGCCGGCAAGCTGCGCGCGTTGGGCGCCGCGCGCGCCACCCGCTCGCCGCTGCTGCCCGACGTGCCGACGGTCAGCGAAGCGGGCCTGCGCGGGTTCGAAGTCGGCTCCTGGTACGGCTTTCACGCGCCCGCGGGCACGCCCAAGCCGATCATCGACAAGCTGCACGCCGAGATGGTCAAGCAGATGAACACGCCGGAATTGCGCGAAAAGTTTTCCAACGTCGGCGCCGAGACCATCGCGAACACGCCGGCCGAGTACGGCGCTTTCGTCCAGTCCGAGCTGAAGAAGTGGGGCAAAGTCATCCAGGTGACGGGCGTTAAAGTCGACTAAGACGAGACTCCTCCTCCTTCAAGGGGGAGAGTATGCGCAGCGGCGAGGGGGCTGTAGGAGGGGATGGGTCAATCACATCTAACTGTGGTGGTCTCTTGGGATGGGGCAATGAAAGGCCAAACTAACGCAAAATTGCTTCAGCGTAAGACCCAACGCAGCCTGCGCAATAACATGACTGACGCGGAACTTCGTTTGTGGCGCTGGTTGAGAGGCCGCCAGATGAGCGGATTCAAATTCAGGCGACAGCATCCGTTTGAGGGCTATGTGCTCGACTTCGTGTGTCTGGATGCGATGCTGGTAATAGAAGTTGATGGTGGGCAGCACGCCCTGAATGCGGTCTCAGATGCTGCGCGCACGAAAAAACTGAACGAAGCTGGGTTTAAAATATTGAGGTACTGGAACAATGAAGTATTGAGTGACATCGAGGCGGTCAGGAATTCGATATGGATGGCGTTGCAAGATCACGACCCATCCCCACCTCGGTCCTCCCCTTGAAGGGGAGGATGGGAAAAGCGCAATTGCGCGATGAGGTTCCCCACCAGGCCGCGAATTGCGCTGATCTCACCTTCCCCTTCAAGGGGAAGGCCGGGATGGGGATGGGTATTTATCGAGCGAAGAACTTGTTAACCCATTGTAGTGGTCTAATTTCCACGGACACCTCGATGGGTGGAAGATACACCAAGGAGGTAAAAGTGATGAGCCAGGCGCGCAGGAGTTTCGACACGAGCTTTAAGCTGAAGGTCGTGCAAATGATTAAAGAACAAGGGCTGAGTGTCGGGCAGATTTGCCATGACATGAAAGTGGGAGGGACGGCGGTACGGCGCTGGTTGGCGCAATTCGATGCGGAACAACTGGGTCAAGCCGGGATTGGCAAGCCGCTTACTGCCGACCAGCAGCGCATTCGCCAGTTGGAATCCGAGAACCGGCGACTGCAATCGGATAATGACCTTTTAAAAAAAGCTTCG
>JANYCE010000017.1 GCA_025360445.1 Betaproteobacteria bacterium | reverse complement strand
TTTTCTTGTCTTCCGCGCCGCCTTCTATTAAAGCCAACTAAGTCACACAAAGCAAACTTACCAGCTTGTAGACATTTATCTTAATGTCATAAAGTTCAAAGGGTTGCGTATACTACTTTTGGCCTAGGCTAAATATTTGTCGAAATCAAGCGCAAAACCTCTTACTCGAACGTCATTTTGTGTAATGTCATCGGCGTAGGCGTAGGCGTAGGCGTAGGCGTAGGCGTAGGCGTAGGCGTAGCAGGATGGAACGTAACAGCGACGAAATCCGCGTGTTCGGCAACGGGAAGTTTAATTGTTGCTGTTTATCTGCACGGTGGAAATTTCCCGCCAAAACAATTAGGGAACCTCTGATTGAGTTCGTCGCACCGGCGGAGGCCGGTGTCCAGGCGCTTGAATGCACTGGATTCCGGCCCCGGCCTACGACCTGCCGGGGCGGGCTCTAACGCGCCAGAAAGACGAAAATAGACTTGTTCAGTGTTTCCTTAGATCAGAATGGTATTGCAACGCTCCCCTGCAGCATCTGATCATGCTTCGCCTGGTTACCCGCCGGATCAACTACCTGGGCGAAATCGAGCCGCACATTCAGGCGTTTCCCAACTGTCATACGCATACCGATACCGACGCTGCCGCCGGACTGGCCCGCTGATTCCGCTGGCAGCGCACTGTTGCGGCCGGTGGTGCCAGCGTCGTAGAAGCCGAGCAGCCGCATCTTGATGTCTTTCCAGTTAAATTTTGCGCCCAGTTCGGGCGTATAAAGTTCGAGGCTGCCGGCATAGCCTTGGTCATTCGAGACTTCGCGAATGTTGAAGCCGCGTACCGAATCCGGACCGCCAAACCCGAATTGCTCTCCCGGTATCAGCGCATCGTTCGTGTATTGTCCGTTGATCACGCCGCGGAATTGCCATTCCCCCGGGAGTGTGCGGCTGTAACTTGCCCCCCAGCGCCAGACGCGATAGTTCTCGGTGGCATCCATGCGCACGGCCTTGAAACTATTACAGTCGTCTTGTCGCCGATCTGCATCGTATAAGCGCCGCTGCTCGTCTGCCAAAGTCCCTCGCTTTGGTTGCTATTTCTTGGGTGGCGCCGCCGTGGCCACGCGACGCTGGCGGAAAGTTTCACCCAGGCAAACACCGCTGGCGACCGACACATTAAGGCTCTCGACAGTGCCGCTCATCGGGATCCGCACCAGTTCGTCGCAGTGCTCGCGCGTGAGGCGTCGCATGCCTTCTCCTTCGGCGCCGAGGACCCAGGCTATCGGGCCGGCCAGTCTGGCCTCATAAAGGTCTATTGTGCCGGCTTCATCCGCGCCCACGATCCAGATGCCCGACTCTTTGAGTTCCCTCAAAGTCCGCGCCAGATTGGTGACAGAAATATAGGGCACGGTTTCAGCCGCACCGCTGGCGACTTTCGACACGACCGGCGTGATGCCCACTGCACGATCCTTCGGTGCGATAACCGCGTGAACCCCGAACGCGTCCGCGACGCGCAAGCATGCACCGAGGTTGTGCGGATCCTGCACGCCATCAAGAACGAGCAGCAAAGCGGGGCCGTTGATACTTTCAAGGACCTCGTTAAGATCGTGCTTCAGTGGCAATGTAGTAACTCGCGCCGCGATGCCCTGGTGCCGCGCGTTACCGGTTAACCCGTCGAGACGCTGCGCATCGACCGCAATCATGCGCACAGCGTGAGTGGCGGCAAGCTTGGTTAAATCCTGCGCGCGCGCGTCATTGCGGGAAGCGTCGAGATAAATTTCCTGTACGCCCGCCGCGTGTTGACGCAGGCGGCTGATGACTGCATGAAATCCGTAAACGATGCGTCCCTCAGACATGGCGGTCCGCCCATTGCAGTGAAGCTGCTGTCCGGCTCTTCATTATTTAGATTTCCGTCGTGCTTTTGGTGGCTGGCCGGCGGCACTGGTGCCGACGCCATCTTCGAGCACGAAATCGATCTTGCTCGATTCGATGTCGACGCGCACCACCCGCACCCGCACGCGATCGCCGAGCCTGTAGCGCTTCGCCGTTCGCTCACCGACCAATTGATGTTTCGCCGCATCGAAGTGGAAATAATCGGTGCCCAGGTCAGACACATGCACCAGTCCCTCGACGTAAACGCCATCGAGCGCCACGAAGATGCCGAAGGCGACCGCCGAGCTGATTGTGCCATCGAAGACATCGCCGACACGATCGCGCATGTAATAACATTTAAGCCAGTTTTCAACATCGCGGGTCGCCTCGTCGGCGCGGCGCTCGGTCACCGAGCATTGCATGCCGAACTCCGCCCACTTGCCAGGCTCGTAGCGCTTTTTCTCAATCGCCGCCTTAATCGCGCGATGTATCAGCAAATCGGGATAACGCCTGATCGGCGACGTGAAATGCGTGTAAGCCTCATACGCGAGGCCGAAGTGTCCGAGATTTTCCGGACTGTAAACAGCCTGTCGCAAGGAGCGCAGCATCGCGGTTTGCAGCAACTGCGCATCTGGACGGTCTTTGACGCGCTCGAGCAGCTTGGCATAATCCTTCGCATGCGGTGTTTCGCCGCCGCCCAGTTCGAGGCCGAATCCTTTCAGAAATTCGCGCAGGCCCAATAACCGTTCGGGCGTCGGCCCCTGATGCACACGATATAGCGCAGGGTGTTCGTTTTTGCGCAGGATGTCGGACGCGCAAACGTTGGCCGCCAGCATGCATTCTTCGATGATGCGATGCGCATCGTTACGCTGCACAGGCACAATGCGCTCAATTTTTCCGTGCGCATCGAAAATCATTTGCGTTTCTATTGTTTCGAAATCGATTGCGCCGCGCTTGGCGCGCGATTTTACGAGCACCTGATACAGCCGATACAGATGATTAAGCTGCGGGACAAGAGCGCGATATTGTTCGGCCGCTGCACTCTGCGGATTGGCGAGGATCTCGGCGACTATGGTGTAAGTAAAGCGCGCGTGCGACCACATGACTGACGGATAGAAACGGTAGTCGGTGACTTCGCCGTGCGCGTCGATGTTCATGTCGCACACCATGCACAAGCGGTCAACTTGCGGGTTGAGCGAGCA
Organism: Betaproteobacteria bacterium; assembly: GCA_025360445.1. GTDB lineage: Bacteria > Pseudomonadota > Gammaproteobacteria > Burkholderiales > SG8-41 > PALSA-1004. The sequence goes on along the minus strand of JANYCE010000017.1, from coordinate 7,798 downwards.
CAATCCGTTCGACAGCACCTCCGGCAGCATCGGTATCACGCGCCGCGGGAAATAAACCGAATTGCCGCGCGACAGCGCCTCGCGGTCGAGCGCGTCGCCATGCGCGACGTAGTGACTGACATCAGCGATGGCGACGATGAGGCGAAAACCCTTGCCGCGCGGCTCGCAGTAAACGGCATCATCGAAGTCGCGCGCGGTTTCACCATCAATAGTTACCAGCGGCAGCTTGCGAACGTCTTCGCGGCCCGCTATGTCTTGCGCGGTGACCTTGCCGTCGAACGCGCGGCAGGCTTTTTCAACCGCCGGCGGAAACTCGTATGGCAAATCGTGCTTGCGCAATGCGATCTCGATTTCCATGCCCGCATCGGCATAGTTGCCGAGAATTTCAACCACGCGCGCGATGGGTTGCGCATGACGCGCCGGCTGGGCAATGATTTCCGCTACGACGACCTGGCCGTCTTTCGCGCCGAGGCTGTCGCCCGGCGGCACCAGCAACTCCTGACTGATACGCCGGTTTTCGGGCACCACAAAGTGCACGCCCTGTTCATTGCGCAAGCGTCCAACGACGCGATGGTTGACATGCTCGAGCACTTCAACGATTTTCGCTTCCGGCCTGCCGCGACGATCGAGCCCGATCTCGCGTGCGGCGACGCGGTCGCCGTGCAAAATTTTGTGCATTTCCTGCGGCCCCAGAAACATGTCAGGACCGCCGTCGTCGCGTATCAAAAATCCAAAACCATCTGCATGCCCCTGAACTTTGCCAGTCACAAGATCGAGCTTGGACACTACACAGATGGCATCGCGGCGGTTGCGCATGATCTGCCCGTCGCGCTGCATGGCGCCAATCCGCCGCTCAAATCCCTCGCGCTCGGTCTCCGTGATGTTCAACAGTTTCTCGAGTTGCGCATTGCTGACTGGAACGCCTTGCGCGTTGAGCGTTTCGAGAATCATCTCGCGGCTCGGCACAGGTTCTTCGTAATTGTTGCTTTCGCGCGCCTGAAAAGGATCATCGAGACGAACGGGCGGACGCAACAATGAAGCTGAGCCACCCGCCACGCTGCGCGTATTTTCTGCAGCGAATGAAGAAAGCTTTGCGCGCGGCGATTTCGCCGAAGCGTGCGGCGGTTTGGGTACTGCGCTAACGCGCTGCACCGGCTTATCGTCTCGCGGTTGCGCGCGGAATTTTCGCGTTTTCATTGACAAAAGAGTCCTTAATGATTAAATTTGCCCGCCTCGCATGCCCGGGTGGCGGAATTGGTAGACGCACATGGTTCAGGTCCATGCGGTGGTAACACTGTAGGGGTTCGAGTCCCTTCCCGGGCACCATAAATCAGGATCGTTGATTGAAAATTCAGGATTTCGCGAAAAAATCGCTGCGCACTCGCGCTTCTTGTTCGATCGTAAGTCCTTAATTCTCGATACTCGTTGTTCATCCCTCGTTGCTCATTTCTGGTTAATCATTACCCACTAATATTCCTCCAGCCGTATTCCTCAATCCTCAATCCTGCTCCATCATCAGCATTCAAACGGATGCCTGCGAACAATGGTCTCCGCGCGCTCCGCACCGGTCGAAATCATGTCAACCGGCACTTCGCAAATTTCCTCAATACGCTTTAAATAATTGCGAGCCTCAGCCGGCAATTGCTCAAAACGCGTTAAGCCGACGGTGGTACCTGACCAGCCTGGAATTTCTTCATACACCGGCTCGCACTTTGCCAACGCCTCGGCGCCGGACGGCAACAAGTCGCGCAGTTCCCCGTCGAGCATGTAACCGACGCACAGTTGCAAGGACTCGACGCCGTCCAGTACGTCCAGCTTGGTAACGCAGAGCCCGGAGATACCGTTGATCTGTATTGAGCGCTTAAGCGCAGCAGCATCGAACCAGCCGCAACGGCGCGGGCGACCCGTCACCGAACCAAACTCATTACCGCGCTGGGCAAGATGCTTGCCGATATCGTCTTCGAGCTCGGTCGGAAATGGCCCTGACCCTACTCGCGTCGTATAAGCCTTGGTGATACCCAGCACGTAATGCAGCAGATGCGGCCCTACGCCGGCGCCCGCGCATGCTGCGCCCGCCACGCAGTTACTGGATGTCACGTATGGATAAGTACCATGATCGACATCGAGCAAGGTGCCTTGCGCGCCTTCGAACAGCAGGCTCTTGCCCGCTTTTTGCGCGTCATACAGCATGCGCGGCACGTCGGCTACCATAGGTTTGATGCGCTCTGCCAGTGCAAGCGTGTCGTCAAGGGTTTTCTGAAAGTCAACGACTGCCGCGCCAAAATAATTTTTTAGCACAAAGTTGTGATAATCAAGCACCTCACCCAATTTGGCGGCAAAACGCTCGCGATGCAACAGGTCCTGCAACCGGATCGCGCGTCGCGCTACTTTGTCTTCATACGCCGGGCCGATGCCGCGACCGGTGGTACCGAGTTTGCCGGCGCCCTTCGCGATTTCGCGCGCATGATCGATCGCGATATGGTGCGGCAATATCAGGGGGCATGCTTCGCTGATGTGCAAACGGCTCGTCACATCGACACCCGCGTCCTCTAGCTCGCCGATCTCGCTCAACAGTGCATCAGGTGCGAGCACCACGCCATTGCCGATGTAGCACGCGACACCGTCGCGCAGGATGCCGGACGGTATCAGCCGCAGAATTGTTTTTTTACCGCGAATGACGAGTGTATGCCCGGCATTGTGTCCGCCCTGAAAACGCACGACACCCTGCGCATGATCCGTCAGCCAGTCGACGATTTTGCCTTTACCTTCGTCGCCCCACTGACTGCCGATTACGACCACATTTTTTGCCATGGATGCCTTCTATCCCGTTTTGTCTGTGAAAATCTCTGCCGGTGAGCCTCAGGCTCAGAGCGGCTCGACTATCCATTTACCGTTACGCAACGCGAGCCGCCGATTGCAGCCGAGTTCATCACGTGCTTTTTCATGGCCGGGCAGGTCCACGATCACTGCATCGCCGCCTTTGCGCAAAGCCGCGATGCGCCGCTGCAGCGCGGTATCGGCTGGCGTATACGGCGCGAGTATCGATGTGCGCGGTCCCGTCACTGGCGCGACTGCGATAATTTCGCGCAGGTCCATGCTAAACCCGGTAGCGGGCCGGGCCCGGCCAAATGCCTGGCCGACTTCATCGTAGCGGCCGCCCAACGCAAGGGCATTCGCCCACCCTTCAACGTAAACGGCAAACACGACGCCGCTGTGATAGTGCAGGCCGCGCAACTCGCCTAAATCGAAACAAACCGCAGTGCCGGCATCCTGCAATGAGGCGGCGATTGCGCGCAACTGCCCGAACGCCTGTTTGATTTCCGCGAAATCCGGCAGCAGCTTTTTCGCCCGCGCCAGCACCTCGACTCCACCCGAGAGTTCCGGGAGCGCGCGCAACGCGGCGCCAAGCTTGCGGTCCATCTTAGCGGCAAGCGTTGCGAGTGCCGGCACGTCCTTCGCCTGCACCGCCCTGAAGAGTTCAGCCTCAAGTTCGGCGCCGGCGCCCGCTTCGCGCACGAGTGTGCGAAAAATAGCCACGTGGCCGATGTCTAGATGCAGACTTTGTACGCCCGCAAGCCGTAATGCGTCGAGCATGAGGCGCTGCACCTCAAGATCACTTTCGATTCCGGCGTGTCCGTAGATCTCGGCGCCTATTTGAAGGGGTTCGCGCGTCCGGTTAAGGCCCGCCGGTAAAGTATGCAGAACGCTGCCCGCGTAACACAGCCGATTGACGCCCTTGCGATTCATTAAATGTGCATCGATACGCGCGACCTGCGGTGTGATGTCGGCACGCACCCCGAGTGTGCGGCCGGACAACTGGTCAACCAGCTTAAATGTGCGCAGATCGAGATCGTGGCCGGTGCCCGTCAGCAGCGACTCGACGTATTCAAGCATGGGCGGCACCACCAGCTGATAGCCATGCAATTCGAAGAGGTCGAGCATGCCACGCCTCAGCGCCTCAATGCGACGCGCAGGCTCCGGCAAAACGTCCTCGATATACTCAGGCAACAGCCATTTATGCATGATAGTCAAATGCTAACAAAAACCTGACAAAAGAAGACCGGAGCACACACCTGAATCCGGAGTCTTTCCAAGCGGCGTCTTGTGCCGACGCACGAATCACCGCGCGGAGAACAACAGCAGCAGCAGCCCGCAAAGCATGGATATGAGCCCGATAAACCGCACTTGGCCGTCGGACATTTCGATTATGCGTCGAAAAGTATCACGCCACGCTCCGGGGGCACAAAAAGGCATGACGCCTTCGAAAATCAGCATGAGCGCCAGCCCCGTCAGAAAGTATTTACCCACGCGTCGGCCGGCGCCGCGCTACTTTGACGGTTTGCTGTTCTTGAAGTATTTGAAAAATTCGGAGTTTGGCTCAAGCACCAGCACGTCACTTTTGCTCCTGAATGTCTTCGAATACGCATCGAGACTGCGGTAGAAAGCATAGAACTCCGGGTTCTGCTCGTATGCGCGCGCGTAGATGGCGGACGCTTTGGCATCGCCTTCACCTTTCAGGCGCTGGGCGTCTCGATAGGCCTTGGCGAGAATTACTTCGCGCTGTCGATCCGCGTCGGCGCGAATTTTTTCCGACTCCGCAGCACCCTCCGAACGCAGCGTGTTGGCGGCACGCGTGCGCTCTGCTCGCATTCGACCGTAAACCGACTCACTGACCTCTTGCGGTAAATCGACCCGTTTCAAACGCACATCACGCACGACGACGCCGATTTTGACTGCGTCTTCGTTAGCTTTTTCGCGCATACGCTCCATGATTACATCACGTTCGCCTGACACGACTTCGTGAACGTCGCGTTTGCCGAACTCCGCGCGCAGGCCGTCGTTGATTGTCTGCAATAAGCGGATCTGGGCGCGCGACTCATCGCCATTCACGCTGATGTAATAAAGCTGCACGTCCGATATCTGCCATTTGACAAAAAGATCGACGAGCACGTTCTTCTTCTCTTTGGTCAGAAACCGCTCGGGCTCCGCGCTATCAATGGTTAGCAGTCGCGCGTCAAAATAACGCACGTTGTCGATCAGCGGAATCTTCATATACAGACCCGGCTGATTGATCACGTAGACGATTTCACCAAAGCGAAACACGATGCCCTTTTGCCGCGTGTCGACGACGAATATCGACATCGAGACGATGATCAGCAATATCACGGCGGCGACCACCGTCATGCCAAGCTTGTTATTCATTAGCGCGGCTCCCGTTCACGGCTGCGTAGCGCATCGCGTGATCGCGATGCGGATGGCAATGCCTCTGCTCCCGGGCTTGTCTCCGCCGGCTTGCTCATGGCATCGACCGGCGGAACTGTACCCGGCCCCGTCATCTGCATCAATTTATCGAGCGGTATATATAGCAAATTATTGCCGCCTTTTTGATCGACCAGAACTTTGCTCGTGTTGGTCATAATTTCCTGCATGGCGTCGATGTAAAGACGATCGCGCGTGACGCCGGGCGCCTTGTTGTACTCTGTGACAATCTGGCGGAATCGGCTTGCATCGCCTTCGGCCCTTTCCATCACGCGCTGCTTGTAACCTTCAGCCTCCTGCGTTAAGCGCGCGGCCGCGCCCTCGGCTTTAGGCACAACGTCATTGGAATAAGCCTGGCCTTCATTCTTTTGACGCTCGCCGTCCTGGCCCGCTTTAACGGCGTCGTCGAATGCCGCCTGTACTTGCTCTGGCGGCTGCGCGTTCTGCATCGTCACTTTGCTGATACTGATGCCGGTGCGATAACGATCGAGTATTTCCTGCGTGAGCTTTTGTGCGTCGCTAGTAATTTGCGCGCGGCCCTTATAGAGCACCAGGTCCATCGTGTTCTTGCCAACGATTTCGCGAATTGCGGTCTCCGCCGCCTGCAGCACGCTGTCTTCAGGCGCACGGTTCGCAAACAGAAATTCCTGCGGGTTTTTAACCACGTATTGAACGGCAAACTGAATGTCGATGATGTTCGCGTCATCGGTCAACATCAGAGATTCTTTCGGCACTTTGCTCTTGCCGCCATTGCGCGAGCCGATCTCGATCGTGCGAACCTGCGAGAGGTTGACGATTTCGGCGGTTTCAATCGGAAACGGCAAATGCCAGTGCGGACCCGGCGCGGTCTCTTCGACGAACTTGCCGAATCGCAACACCATGCCGCGCTGGCTCGCATCCACTATGTAAAAACCGCTTGCAAGCCATACCAGGAATACAAGACCGATCAAGAGGCCGGCCCCACCGCCGTATTGCGCGAAGCTCGGCCTGCCAGGCCCGCGATCGCCGCCGCCGCTACTACCGCCCTTACGGCCGAACAGCGCGCTGATTTTTTGATTAAAGTTGCGCATCAACTCGTCAAGATCAGGTGGTCCGGAGTTTTTTCCCCCGCCACCGCTGCCGCTGCCGCGTCCCCATTGGGGATCGTTGATCGACATAAAGACGCCGATGATGCGACGCGTTCGCACTGCGACAGCGCCGCGAAATGACTGCAAGTAGGTACTCATGGTTGTTTTATCCGTCTCATGCCGCCGCGGGTCGCTCCGTTGGATCGCGGCCCGCCCCGGCGGCGTATTCTTCTAGAGCCGCCCGCCCCAAATCAAGCCCCGACCCCTGCCGGGCACTGATCCAAAGGTGAGATATTTTACCATACTCATCGCGCTCGAATCGCGGCTCAACTCCGCTTAAATCAATCTTGTTATAAACGAGCACCTGCGGAATATGATCAGCACCTATTTCCGTGAGCACCGAGTTCACCGCGGCAATCTGGGCGTCACGGGTCGTGCTGCTCGCGTCTACTACATGCAGCAGCAGATCCGCCTGGATTGCTTCTTCGAGCGTCGCCCGAAATGCCGCTACCAGCGTATGCGGGAGCTGGCGGATAAAACCAACCGTATCCGACAAAACCAAAGCTGTGCCGCTTGGCATAAACACCCGCCGCGTGGTCGTATCAAGCGTTGCAAACAGCTGGTCAGCGGCGTATGCATGCGAGCGCGTCAGCGCATTGAACAAGGTGCTCTTGCCCGCGTTTGTATAGCCAACCAGCGAAACAGACAGCACATTGGCGCGGCGACGTGCGCGCCGCTGAACTTCGCGTTGAACAGCGTGTCGGCCAAGCTTGTCCTTCAATAATTTGACCCGCTTGCCAAGAAGCCGGCGGTCGGTCTCCAGTTGCGTTTCGCCAGGCCCGCGCAAACCGATACCGCCTTTTTGCCGCTCCAGGTGGGTCCATCCGCGAACGAGCCGGGTCGCGAGATGTTCGAGCTGCGCCAGTTCGACCTGCAGCTTGCCTTCATGACTTTGCGCGCGTTGCGCAAAGATATAGAGTATCAGGCTCACGCGGTCGATGACGCGGCAACCCAGCTTTTTTTCGAGGTTACGCTCCTGCGCGGGCGACAACTCGTGATTGAAAATTGTGAGTCCCGCTCCGTTTTGCCCGAGCAGTGCGCCAAGCTCCTCCACTTTGCCGCTTCCAGCGAAAAATTTGGGGTCGGGGCGGGCGCGTTTGCCGCGTAAGACGCCGACGATGCGGATGCGGGCGCTGAGTGCTAGTTGGGCGAGTTCTTCGGTGGACTCGGCGTAATCCGGATCGCCGAAATCCAGACTTACGAGCACCGCCTGGGAGTCGCTCCCGGGACGTTCAAGCATTCAGTAGAAAAATAACGAAGTTCAGGTTTCGGCGGACTGGTCTAGCGCAAGGTTTACTGCGCGCGCCGGCACCACGGTCGAAATCGCGTGCTTATAAACCATTTGGGTGACGGTGTTTTTCAACAGCACGACGTATTGGTCGAATGATTCGATCTGGCCTTGCAACTTAATG
>JANYCE010000274.1 GCA_025360445.1 Betaproteobacteria bacterium | reverse complement strand
GACGGCGAGCTTGGGATACAGGCCGGGATTGATCGCGTTAGTTCCGTTGGCCCCCATCAGTAATGTATAGCCGTCGGGCTGGGACCTGGCCACGATCTCGACAGCGATATTGCCGCCGCCGCCCGCTCGATTGTCGACGATGACCTGCTGTTTTAACTCGTCGGTTAGTTTCAGCGCGGTGAGCCTGCCGACAATGTCGACCGGCCCGCCCGGCGAATAAGGCACGACGAGGCGGATCGGTTTGCCGGGATAGTCCTGTGCATGTAACACGGTCGCGAATAGCAGCATTGCTATGGGTAAATAGGTTTTCATTCAGTCTGAATTATCGAGATGTTTATACCAAAGGTAGGCGAGGCGCTGCGGGATGCGAATCAAATTGTGCAGCGGATAGCGCGCGAGCGGCAAATATATTTGTGGCAGCAAGGGTTCGGCCGGTGAGCCGGCGATGCTCTGCGCAAGCAGCCTGCCCGCATAAAGACTCAACGCCACGCCGCTGCCCTGGTAACCCAACGCGTAGCGCACTGTCCGGTCGTCGTGCGCATGATAGATGTGAGGGAGAAAATCACGTGTGAGGCATACCCAGCCATGCCAGTCGTAGTCGACTGTCACCTGCTCAAGACCCGGGTATTTGGATTTTAATTCGGCGAGCAGGAATTCCCGCTGCCGCGCATTGGTTTTCGGGTGATCAGTGAGCGCGCCGCGTCCGCCGAACAGAATGCGGTCATCGGGCAATCGCCGCCAGTAATAAAGTAGCCTGCGCGAATCGGTGAGCACGTGGCGGGTGACAAAATTGGCGGCCGCTATTTCGCCGGCGGTGAGCGGACGCGTCACGATAATGTGGGAGAGCACTGGCAGTAGAGTTGCGCGCACCGCCGGGTGGAGCAATTGCGGCGTGTAACCGTTGGTGGCAATTACGACCGTTTTCGCGCGCACGCTGCCGAACGGCGTGGTGAGAATGTGCTCAGCGCCGCGCTTGCTCCACGCGGTCACGGGGCTCGCGCCATGCACCCTCGCGCCGGCGGCCCTCGCCATGTTTAATACGCCCGCGGTGAGCTTGAGCGGATGCACGGCGAGTGCGTCGGGAATGCGCAATGCGCCGAACGACTGTAAACCGCCGACGTGGCGAGACCGCAATTCGTCGGCTTCAATAAACTCGGCGGGATAATCGAAATCACGTTGCAATACGGCGGCTTCACGCTTGAGTTCATCTGTGCGGCTGGCGCGATGCGCGATTTTTAAATGTCCCGCTTCGAGCGCATCGCACGCGATGTTTCCATCCGCTATCATCGTGCGCACGTTGGCGAGTGACGCGCGCATCATTGTGAACGCGTCGCTCGCTGCGGAATGTCCCCATTCGGCGATCATTTGCGCAGTCGTGAGACGCCCGAGCGCCATGCGCGCAAACCCCCCGTTGCGGCCGCTGCATCCCCAGCCCGCGCGGTTGGCTTCCAGCACGATCGATCGAATTCCGTGCCTGGCCAAATGGTACGCGCAAGACAAGCCGGTGTAGCCGCCGCCGATAATGGCGACTTCAGTATCCGCCTGAGCAGGCGCCGGTCCGTCATCGGCGGGCATTTCACCGGCGGTTGCCGCCCAATAAGACGACACGTGAGTTAGCGCTGTGCCGGGTGTCGCATCGGTCAACGGGTCATAAGGCGGTACCATGAAAGCTGCGCTATTTATTTTTGAACTGCGGCTTACGCTTGGCCTTAAAGCCGGCAACACCTTCCGTCGCATCGTCGCTTTGGCGCACGTGCGCAATCGCGAGCCGGCCGCGCGCCACGTGTTCTGAGGGGCCGCGCGGCAAAACTTCACTCACAAATTCGCGCAGCAGTGCAATAACCATGGGCGCATTCGCAGCCAGTGTTCTTGCATACGCCATCGCCGCGTCGAGAAGTTGTTCGCGCGGAACAACTTTGTTGACGAGGCCGACTTGATAGGCGCGCTCGGCACCGATTTCTTCGCCAAGCAGCATGAGTTCCATCGCGACCTTGTGCGGAATGCGCGCCGCAAGACCCGCAATCAGTGCGCCGGTAAATCCGACTTTGGCTTCCGGAAACAGAAACTTCGTCGTGTCGGCCGCCACGCATAAATCAGCCATCTGCACCATGACCACCGCGCCGCCGACAGTCCAGCCGGATACTGCGGCGATTAACGGCTTGGTCAAACGCACGCCCACATTCGGCACGCACGCGGGAAAATCTTCGGCGGGCGCCTTGACGTCCACGCCAACCGAAAAATGTTCGCCCGCGTGGGTAAGTATTGCCACGCGCTCGTCGCCTGCATTGAAGCGCTCCCACGCGGCGCGCAGTCCCGTTGCGACGTCGTTGTTGATGGCGTTGCGCTGCGCGGGCCGGTTGATCGTAATGACGGCAATGTTTTCGACCACTTCATACGTGACGGCGTTATTGCTCATGCGGCTGCTTTCGATAGATTAAGGACGAAGGATTTAACTGCGCGGATATAAAGTGGCACGCGCGTCGAGCGCCACGACGCCCTGGCCCGGTGGTTTTACCAGGAGAGGATTGATGTCGAGTTCGGCAAGGCGTGCACCGAGTGTTGCGGCGAGCCAGCTTACGCGTACGATGGTATCGATCAATGCATCGAGGTCGGCGCCGGCTTGGCCGCGGGCGCCCGCCAGCACTGGAAAGATGCGCAGCTTGCGCACGAGTTCGAGCGCGCGTTGCGAAGACAGGGGTGCCAATGCGCACTGCGTGTCGCGCAAGGTTTCTGCCCAGATGCCGCCTGCACCAACCAGCACGAGCGCGCCGAATTGTTGATCCCAGCGACTGCCGACGATAAGCTCGATACCGCCGGTGATCATTGGCTGTATCACGCATTCGAGCACCGACGCGGGTTCAACCGCGGTCAGGCGGGTGGCAATCCGCTGCCACGCCATTGCGACTGCATCGTCGGTGCGCAGATCGAGCGCGACGCCGCCGACCTCGCTTTTATGCGTGAGCGTGCGCGAACTTAATTTCAGAACCACCGGATAGCCGAGCGCGCGCGCCGCGGCGACCGCATTTGCGGCGGCGTGCACCTGCAGGTCACGGGTTACTGTGATGCCGGCCAGCGACAGCAATTGTTTAGTCTCACTTTCGGTTAAGGCGGAGGCCGGCGCGCAATAGGCAGCAACTTCGCCAAAATTATCAGGAATTGATGCTGTAGTCGGCAGCAACCTCAGTGCAGCGCCGTAGTTGATCGCGGCCTTAACGACGCGCAATGCATCATCCATGCGGTTGGTAAAAGGACAATGCAACTCGCGCAAAATCCCGCGCGCGCTGTCGACGAGGGCGCCGGGGGTCAATAAAATTACAGTCGGCTTGCCGCGGGCTACCGCCAGCTCTGCCCATAGGCGTACTTTGGCGTCGAGTTGCGGCGTGGTCGCGACGACGATCAGGACGACGCCGGTGTCCGGGTCATCCGCGAGCAATCGATAACAGTCGCGCGCGCTGGTGAGTCCGACGTCCCTCGCGAGTCCGCCGACATCCAATGGATTTACCGGCCGGGTAGCTGGCACGATCTGGTGCAGTTCGCGTTGCGTATTCTCGGATAAGTCCGCGAGACGCAGACCGCTCGCGGCCAGTCGGTCGGCGGTTATCGCTACGGTGCCGCCTGAAGGTGACATCGCGGCCACGCCGTCGCCAGCCGGCGCGCCAAACCGGATCAGGAAGTCGGCGCACTGGATTAACGCTTCCGGATCGTCGAGCAGAACAACGGCATGTTCATGGCAGGCCGCAGTCCATGCAGCGTCTGATCCGGCAAGACTCGCAGTGTGCGAGCGAGTGATGCGCGCACCTGCTTCGCTGAAACCCGCTTTGACTACCAACAACGGTTTGCCGGCCGCGCGACATCGCGCGGCTAACTGCAGAAAGCGCGGCCCGTCCTTTAGGCCTTCTACATATACGCAGATCGCATGCGTCGCCGGGTCGGTTAAAAAGTATTCAATGAAATCGCAAATTTCAAGATCAGCCTGATTGCCGACCGATGCGGCGATGCTGAAGCCCGTACCCAAATCCTGGGCATGGGAAATCAGCGCGGCCATGAGCGAACCGCTTTGGCTAACGAGCCCGATGTTGCCGATGGGCATCGGCGCCACCGCGAGCGCGACTGACGAAGTAAGCGCCAACCTTAGTGCGGGATTGATGAATCCAAGGCAATTGGGACCAATTAAGCGCACCCCGTGTTGCAGGGCAATCCGGACCAAGTTGGCTTGACGATTTGCCCCGTCCAGCCCGGCTTCCGCAAAATCGGCCGCAAGGACCACGCAAGCGGTTATTCGAGCTTTGCCGCATGCCTCGACGGCGGCCTCAAGTTGCATGCCGGGCACTGCGATGAGCGCAACATCGATTGGGCCGGGCGCATCCTCAATGCTGGCGTAAGCTGGAATGCCTAAGATCGACCCTGCGGCCGGGTTGACCGGCAAAATGCGGCCCTTAAAACCATGTTGCAAGATGAAATTCATCACTCGCCCGCCAAACTTCTGGGTATTTTCAGAAGCGCCGATGATGGCAACCGAATGCGGGTTGAGAACGTTGTGTAAAAACGAAGTAGGGGCAGACATGGCAGGTCAATTCCGGGCGCCATGGTAACGAATTCCAACAAACGCCGCACGAACCCACGAGCGGAAGCGCAACATTGGCGGAACGTCGCCCCAACTGTTTGACACAAATGGGGGAAATCGCCATAATGTTCGGTTTCGTTCGGAGGGGTTCCCGAGCGGCCAAAGGGATCAGACTGTAAATCTGACGGCTCTGCCTTCGAAGGTTCGAATCCTTCCCCCTCCACCAGTA
>JANYCE010000419.1 GCA_025360445.1 Betaproteobacteria bacterium | reverse complement strand
AACGAGCCCGATGTTAAAGAGCGTCTCGCCACGCTCGCATTCACGCCGGTCGGGGACACGCGTGCTCAGTTCGACGCGTTCATCAAGTCGGAAATTGCCAAATGGGGCAAGGCGGTCAAGGAGTCGGGCGCCAAGGCTGATTGAGGCTGACGGGGTGACGAAGGCGGACTAAGGTTTGTGCAGCATTAGGCCCTGCGCGCAGTACCGATCTCATGCTGGCGAGGCGCCTAAACTGCACGCTGACTCTCCTGACTTTTACCGGCCACAAAACTGCTTGCCGCAGAACCCGTCGTCCAACTCGGGCGCGTGCCGCGTTTCGATTAAAACCGGCACGTCTACTCTGAGCCTCCAGACGTGGCATCGCTCGAGTCTTTAATTGATAGAATTGCGCCTCCTGTTTGTTACCAACTTGCATTTGAGGAGACCGCACTCGTGGCTCATAGCTTTGAAAAATTTACAGCGTGGCGCGGCGAACGCTCTATTAATCGGGCGCACGACTGGAATATTTCTCACTGTCGCCACGCGGAGTCACTCTGATGGCTGGCGGACCGCTTAAAGATGTGCGCGTGATCGACATGACGTCGGTCGTCGTCGGGCCGATGGTTACGCTGATGCTCGCGGACTACGGCGCGGACGTAATCAAAATTGAGCCGCCGTCGGGTGACATTGTGCGCAACCTCGCCGGGCGCGCCATTTCCGCAAATATGTCGCCGAAGTTTCTGCACCTGAATCGCAACAAGCGCTCGCTCGCGATCGATTTAAAAAAGGCGGACGCCTACACTGCATTAACGAAACTGCTCGCCAAGGCCGATGTCTTATTGTGGAATGTACGGCCGTCGGCGATGGCGCGGCTGAAGCTCTCCTATGAAGATGTCAAAGCGATCAATCCCAAAATCATTTACTGCGGCATCGTCGGCTTCGGCCAGACCGGCCGCTATCGCAACAAGCCCGCGTACGATTCGATCATCCAGGGTTCGGCCGGCATTGCCGCCCTGCATCACCGCGCTACCGGCGAGCCGCGCTACGTGCCCATCGTGATGGCCGACAAGACGACCGGCCTGATCGCGACGCAGATGGTTTTGATGGCGCTCTACCATCGCGAGCGCACCGGCGAAGGGCAATCGATCGAGGTGCCGATGTTCGAGAACATCGCACGCTATGTGCTCGAGGAGCATATGTATCACCAGACGTTTGATCCGCCGATCGGCGGCACTGGCGATCCGCGCCTGTTCGATCCGTGGGCGCGCCCGGTGCCGACGAAGGACAGTTACATCTGCATTTCGGCCAATACCGACGGCCAGGCGTTCGCGGTGTTCGAGGCGATCGGCAAGCCTGAGTTCAAAACAGATCCGCGCTTCTCTTCAGTCGCGGCACGCTTTAAGCATGTGCCTGAATATTTTGCCGCGCGGGCCGCAGGGCTGAAGCAAAAGACGACCGCCGAATGGATTGAGATATTTGATAAGGCCGACGTGCCGGCGATGCAATATCACACGCTCGAAACACTGATGCAGGACCCGCATTTGGCGGACGTCGGTTTTTTCCGCAAGTTCGATCACCCGACCGAAGGCCGCATGATCGACATGGGGTTAACCAATAAATCGACTGCTGGCGCGCGCAAAGATTTCATGCCGGCGCCGAAAGTCGGCCAGCATACCGTTGAAGTGCTGCGCGAAGCCGGTTATAGCGACGGCGCGATCGACGCCATGGTCGCGGCGGGTACTGCGGTCGACGGTCGACTCGACTCCAGCACCAAAGAAGCATGACGCGCGCCGGCTTTAAAACCGCGGGCCTGCGGCTGCTTGCAGCGTGCGCGACGCTGATCGCTGGCGTGGCCACCGCGCAGGTTTATCCGGTCAAGCCGATCCGCCTGATCGCGCCATTCCCGCCGGGCGGCAGTACTGATTTGCTCGCGCGCGTCATCGCGCAAAAGCTGACGGACGCGTGGGGCCAGCAAATCATCGTCGAAAATCGCGGCGGCGCCGGTGGCACCATTGGTGTCGAGCTCGCGGCGCGCGCGGCGCCCGACGGTTATACGATCGTGATGGGACATATCGGCACGTTCGGCGCCAACCCGACGCTGT
>JANYCE010000410.1 GCA_025360445.1 Betaproteobacteria bacterium | reverse complement strand
CGTACGTGGACGACGTTAAACGACACCAACGTCGAACGCCTAACATCTCGGCCGCTAGTATAAGAAAATCCTTCGTGGACATGCTACCGTCAGCGAATCGGTTGTTGATGATGACGATGGCGAACGGCGTATGGCGAAACGATCCTAGCGTTATAGAATCGCTACGCGTTCAACACTCGTACAACCATCTACTTCCCGACCCGAATCGTAATCCGCGGTACGAGACGGTGCTCGAGAATATGGGCTACTACAAACGATCGAACCGTTCATTCGCTGCGGCGGCGAGAGGCGTGTAATTGACATTCGCGACACGCGCAGTCAAAGTCCAGTCGTTGTTTCCACTCTCGCGCAAGACGCGCGTGTTCGGCTCGCCATTGTAAACGCATCGGGATGGCCACGTCGAGCAGATAGTCCCAAACGTAGGCGGCGCCGGTCTTGACGAACAACCAATCGAGCGCTCGACACGCGTACGCGATCGGCACGCGGAGCACGATCGCGTATACGAACACGAACGGTAGCAGGTACCACGGACAGTTCTTCCAGTGGTTCATCCTTCTGTTTTCACGCGGAACGTATTTTGGATTTATAAAATGAGTACACCCTCGCCGCCGACTATGAACGACACGTTGCTGGGCGCGGCTATACCGGGCGCGCAAGGCGACTACCTGTGGGAGTACTACGGCAACAAACGAGTCACCATTCCCAACTGGAATATGGGCAGTTGTCAACACGTGGACGGTGGGTGGACGTACCCGCAGACGGCCGGCTCGATCGCGCCCATGATGATACAGTGTTTGAACGACGACAACTGCGTGTCCGTGTCGCAGGACACCAACGGCGGAGCCAACGGACAGGCGTGTTTGGAGTACGGTAGCGAACCGGCCAACGGCTACTACGGCGCCTACGGGTTCCGCGCGTGGGCCATGAAGCTGAGTCGCGAGTCGATGTGCAACGACCCCAACGTGCCCGAGCCGTACCGTAGTTGGTGCGCCACGAAATGGTGTTTGTCCAAGAACGGAATGGGCAAATGCGACACGCTAATGAAAACGTATTGCGCCACGGCGGCGGGTAAAACCGACCCCGGTTGCGCGTGCATCAACAGTCCGGTGGCCGGCACAAAGTACAACCCGTTCTGCGAGGACAGCAAATGCATCACCGGCGGCTACCCAACGCAGGGCATGATCACCAGTCTGGGCACCGGTTGCAACATCGTCGACTGTTCCACCGCGATAACGCTAATCAACAACGGCGGCGTGCAATTGAGCGATCCGACCGTTACGCAGCGGTGCGGCAGCAACGCCACCACCGAGGACACCACCACCAAAACCGGGTACTGGGCGAAGCTCACGTCGTTGAACACGCAGACAAAGTATATGGTGGGTGGGGTGGCGATCGTCGTGTTGATCGCCGCCGCCTACTTTGCGTTCCGCGCCACCAAAAAGAAACGCTAATCACAAATTGACGGGCGCGCCGGCGCCCACCAGTTCGCGCCACTCCGAGCGCGCGCGACCCGGCGGCAGCGGAAACCAGGCGCATCGAACCTCGTCGCCGAAGCACGCGGCCACCACCACGTCCAACGCCATCTGATCGTCGGCCACGTAGCCGGTGTTGTACGCGACGCCCGGTCTGTCGCAGTCGCAGTCGGCCAGTCGCGCGCAGCCGGCGCATTGGGCGCGATACTCGCGTTCGGTCGGCGTGAATTCCACGTTCAGCCACCGCACGACGGCCAGCTGATCGCGATCGAGCGGGCGGAACGGCGGCATGGACGCGATCGGGCGTCGGCCGTTGGCCAGTCGACCGTCGACGGGTCGTCGCGCCGCTTTACCGTACCGGCGTTCGAGCGTCTCCACGATTCGATGAAAGTCTCGCGCGGGGCAAAACTTTGCCAGATTTCCTTCCATTTCATCCATCGCGAACGCGCGTACACGAATGTATGTTTTGGCGCGCCACCGCCGCTTATATATACACGTAGTCGCGTTAACGATTCTATACAGTTTAAAATGTGCCCACCGATCGGAGACGACGCGACGGTCGAGCGGCGGTTGACCGATACGCTAAACGATCCCAAATTCACCGATTGGGATCGCACCACCTTCAACACGTTCCTATTCCCGTTGTTCGGGTACAACGGCACGCGATGCGCAAAATTGACTCGCGCGCTCTTCGCCCAACTCATCCTCTACGAGCTCTGCTTCAAACTGTTCTCCGACGCGCCGTTCCTCGACGGCGCTTTGACGAAGTATCTGGAGCGCACATTGAAACTCGTGGACGACGAACGAATCTCGTATCGCGTTATCGCGCAAGACGCGCTGACGGCGGACGAACAGTTTTTGGCCGTGGTGGAGGAGTTGCACGCGCTCGACCATCGAGCGTTCTTTAGACATCGCGGGTTGAAAAATGACGAACCGATCGCCGTCGTACCGTAGATAAAATGATCGAATGGTCGTCGCGAGTGCACGTCGAGTCGATCGTCGGCGCCGGTTTCTGGACCGTAGTGTGGACACTCACCACGTACGCCTACAAATGGAGCGCGCTGCAGCAATTGCCG
>JANYCE010000404.1 GCA_025360445.1 Betaproteobacteria bacterium | reverse complement strand
AACAACGGGCAGCCGCGGCTTAAGGTAGTGCCATGGGAGCCTGACTCCTTTATTCGTTCTCTTCACCAATATCCCCGAGCCCGCGAGATGATTCGACTTAAAACTTTTGCAGATTCACTATTAGTTATAGTTCTCTTTAGCGTGGCACTTGATGCTCTTGCGGTAGGCGATAGTGGTGGCTGCGGGAACCTTTTTGGCGGCCCACTTGGCGAGGCGCTCACCAGAGGCACACCCAAAGACGTCGAACGTGAGCTTCAAAAATGGCTCGACTACAAAGAAAAAATGGTTGCAAAAAGCTACGGCGAACCTCAGGGTAATAAATCACAATGGCGAGCGCGGGAGGCTCAAAACCTTATTGAAGGGCAACATGAAAAAGATGCCGTTTGCTCAGCGGGTCCTTTATTACCCGTAGCAGCTCTCGCTGGCAATGTAGATGTCGTTCATTATCTAATTGATAGCCCCATGGGGATTAAACCCACAATTCCTGTCGAAATACTATTTTCTTGCGAACATGATATTTATAGCAGCACTGCGAACAACGAACAACGGGGCCGCCGTCGCGACGCTTTCGCTTTGATACTCAATACCAATACCGTTGACATAAACGGAATTAAGAATGGCCGAACCCCGATTCAAACGTGCGTAGCGCCTGAGCTTATCTCGCTATTCCTCGAACGCGGCGCCAATGCAAATGTGGTTATCTGGTGCGTGACGTGTGGAGAGCGAAATTTGTTGGATATAGCAGTAGAGGATGCCACAACGTACGCAGAAGAAGGCTCGACTGCGCGCCAGTTACACGGCCTTGAACGCGCCAGAATATTTGCAGGTATTGGAATGAATTCAATAGTCGGACGTTCAGTCGAGCGACAAGTTAATTATTCATGTAACTCCATAAGCGATGGTAAACGTTGGAATGAAAAAACCTGCAGAGAACTTTCTACCTTTATAAAAGCCACGGCAGGAACATTTGGCCCACAAGAATTCGCCAAGTAGCCGTGTAGGGTGGGCAACTTGTTGTCCATACGGATAGCATGCGCCATTTGAACGCGTGGGCAGCAAGCTGCCCACCCTACGAGTTGCCGGCACGCAAATCCTGATCGCATCCGCGCCGGCGGCAGCCGTTTAGCGCGGAGCCCTGTGCTAGACTAGCCCCGCCTTTTCACTCCGGAATTTGCGAAAAATCATGCCTGAATCCGTCTCGCTGACCGTCAACGGCGCGCCGCAGACCGTGCACGCCGAAACCGATACGCCGCTGCTCTATATCCTGCGCAACGATCTGAAACTGAAGGGTGCGAAATTCGGCTGCGGCCTCGGCCAGTGCGGCGCCTGCATGGTGCTGCTCGACGGGCACAACGTGATGTCTTGCGAGGTGCCGTTATGGTCGGTGGCCGGTAAATCGGTGACCACCATCGAGGGCCTCGGCACGCTGGAATCGCAGCACGCGCTGCAGCGCGCCTTCATCGGCGAGCAGGCCGCGCAGTGCGGCTATTGCATGAGCGGCGTCATCATGTCGGCGGCGGCCCTGTTGTCGAAAAATACGGACCCGAGCGTTGACGACATCAAGCAGGCGCTGGCGCGCAACCTCTGCCGCTGCGGCACGCACACGCGCATGATCAAGGCGGTGCAGCGCGCGGCCAAAGACATGAAGGCGGCCAAATGAACGCGCCGGCCAAAGCAAAACTGCCGGGCAGCCTCGACGCCAATCGCCGGCTCGACCAATGGCTGAAGTTCGAAGCCGACGGCAGCGTCACCATCTACACCGGCAAGGTCGAGATCGGCCAGGGCGTGGTGACGGCAATGGCGCAGATTGCTGCAGAAGAACTCGATGTGCCGCTGGCAAAAATCCGCATGGTGTCGGGCGACACCGTATTGACGCCCGACGAAGGCCACACCTCGGGCAGCCGCTCGATCGATGAAGGCGGCACGGCACTGCGTTTTGCCTGCGCCGAGGCGCGCGACCTGCTGCTGAAGGCGGCGGCCAAGCAGCTCGACATTCCGGCCGACAAACTGATTGTTGAAGACGGTGTGATTACCGGTTTCGATCGCATCCGCAAAGTCAGCTATTGGCAATTGCCGCACGCCGAACTGCTGGCGCGCGAAGCCACTGCATCGGTCAAACCGAAAGCCGCATCGAAACACGGCATCGTCGGCACCGCAGTGCAGCGCTTCGACATCCCGTTCAAAGCCACCGGCACGCCGCGTTACGTGCAGGACATCGAACTGCCGGGCATGCTGTTCGGCCGCGTGGTGCGCCCTCCTTCGTATGACGCCTCTTTGAAAGCCTTCGATGCCGATGCGATCCGCAAGCTGCCCGGCGTGGTGGCGGTGCTGCGCGACGGCAATTACATCGGCGTGGTGGCCGAGCGCGAAGAACAGGCGGTGAAGGCGCGCGCCGCGGCGCTGAAAATCGCGCAATGGCAGGAAGTGCCCATCGCCACCGACGAAGCCGGCCTGCATGAATATCTGCGCACGCGCCCCGGCAACAAGGCCGCGGTGATGGCCGAGCGCAGCGATGCCGCAGCGAAGGCGCGCGCCAAAACAAATTTGAGCGCACGTTATAC
>JANYCE010000253.1 GCA_025360445.1 Betaproteobacteria bacterium | reverse complement strand
GCGCTCCATGTATTCGGACATATCGAAGCGAATCAGTTCGACGCCCAGAATATAAGCAAGCTGGCGCGCGACTTCGGTCTTGCCGACGCCGGTGGGTCCTGAGAACAGAAAAGAGCCGGTCGGTTTTTGCGGATTGCCGAGGCCGCTACGCGACATTTTGATCGCCGCCGATAGCGCATCGATCGCCTTGTCCTGGCCAAATACCACCGCTTTTAGATTGCGGCCGAGGTTTTTCAATTGTGACCGGTCGTCGGAATTCACGCTTTGCGCGGGCACGCGCGCGATTTTGGCGACAATCTCTTCGATCTCGTGCTTGGTAATAACCTTCTTCTGCTTCGACTTTGGCAGTATGCGCTGGGCCGCGCCTGCTTCGTCGATTACGTCGATCGCTTTATCAGGCAGATGCCGGTCGTTGATGTAACGCGCCGCGAGTTCTGCTGCCGACGTGAGCGCCGACGACGCATACTTGATTCCATGATGCTCTTCGAACCGCGTTTTCAAACCGCGCAAGATTGAAATTGTCTCGGAAATGGTCGGCTCGACCACATCGACTTTTTGAAAGCGCCGGGACAACGCGTGATCTTTTTCGAAGATGCCGCGGTATTCCTGGTAAGTGGTGGCGCCTATGCACTTCAATTGACCAGTCGACAAAGCCGGCTTGAGCAAGTTTGATGCATCGAGCGTGCCGCCCGACGCCGCGCCGGCGCCAATCAGCGTGTGTATCTCATCGATGAACAGGATGGTGTCGGGGTTGTCTAACAACTGCTTGAGGACCGCCTTCAAGCGCTGTTCGAAATCGCCGCGATACTTCGTACCTGCCAGCAGCGCACCCATGTCGAGCGCATGAACAGTGCACTTTGCAAGAATCTCGGGCACGTCGCCCTCGACGATGCGCCGCGCAAGCCCTTCAGCGATCGCGGTCTTGCCGACGCCGGCCTCGCCGACCAGCAGCGGATTGTTTTTGCGCCGGCGGCATAATGTTTGCACTACGCGCTCCAGCTCGCGCTCACGCCCGATCAGCGGATCAATTTTTCCGGCCACGGCGAGCGCATTGAGATTAAGCGTATACGTCTCTAACGCGCCGCCCGTTGTTTGCTCAGGTTCGGACTCTGCCTCGCCTTCACTTTTGCCGGGCGCTGCTTGCGGGACTTTACTGATCCCGTGCGAAATAAAATTCACGACGTCGAGTCGTGTCACGCCTTTCTGATGCAGGAAATAGACCGCGTGCGAATCTTTTTCCCCGAAAATCGCCACCAGCACATTGGCCCCGGTTACTTCCTTCTTGCCCGATGACTGCACGTGAAGAATCGCGCGCTGGATCACGCGCTGGAAGCCGAGAGTCGGCTGGGTATCCGTATCTTCGGTCGTCAATATGGGCGTGTGCTCCGTTACGAATTCAGACAGCAACTTGCGCAGTTCATCGACCTCCGTTGCGCACGCCTTGAGCACCTCCGAGGCAGACGGGTTGTCTAATAATGCGAGCAACAGATGCTCGACGGTGATGAACTCATGCCGCTTCTGGCGCGCTTCCATGAACGCCATGTGCAGACTGACTTCCAATTCCTGGGCGATCATCAGCTCTCCTCCATCACGCAACACAACGGGTGTTGATGCTGCCGGGCGTACGCACTGACTTGTTCGACTTTGGTTGCCGCCACATCACGGGGATAAACACCGCATACGCCGGCGCCATCGCGATGAACCTTAAGCATAATCTGAGTTGCCTTTTCGCGATCGAGAGAAAAAAATTTTTGCAGCACGATGATCACGAAATCCATCGGGGTGTAATCATCGTTTAACAGCAAAACCTTAAACATCGGAGGCGCCTTTACCTTGGCCTTTTTTGCCTCCAGAACCGTGCCTTCGCGATGCCGTATCGCCATCTATAAACCACCATTCATACGACCACAATCGACTCTTATTTTGCCCATAATCCCGAACTTTTCAAGTGCTAAAACCACTATCAAAATGCTACCACTTGACTTCATCCTAAAAATAGCCTAGAAACCAAAAAGGTGTTTGGCTTCCAAGCTCACGTTCATAACGGGCCGGTCTTTTAGCCGTGTGGTCTTTGAAACTCAAGCAGTCTCCGAAGAATTTTCCGGTAATTTTTGTAAATAAGGATCAGCAATATGGCAACAGGTACGGTGAAATGGTTCAACGACGCGAAGGGTTACGGCTTCGTAACGCCTGACGATGGAAGCGAAGATCTGTTTGCGCACTTCTCGGCAATTCAGATGGGCGGATTTAAAACTCTTAAAGAAGGTCAAAAAGTTTCTTTCGAAGTGACTCAAGGCCCCAAAGGCAAGCAAGCATCCAATATACAGGCTGCCTAGCAGCCTGTCGGACTTGAGTTGATGAATTGAGCGATGTTGATCATGGTAATCGAGCGGAACGATGAATTGAGCGCTAAACGGTCTGATCGGATCGTGAGCGCACCGCTGGGTGCCCGTTTACCCTGCCAATACCGC
>JANYCE010000250.1 GCA_025360445.1 Betaproteobacteria bacterium | reverse complement strand
GTCGCATCTCGAACAGGAAATGTTGAAACAGATGGGCGGCTTCACCGCGCTACACGTACCGTATAAGGGCAGTGCGCCGGGGCTCTCCGATCTGATACCCGGCAACGTGCAACTTTTTTTCGACAGCATCCCTTCCTCGCTGCCGCATATCAAGAGCGGGCGGCTGCGCGCGATCGGCGTTGCATCGAGCAAGCGCTCGCCCGCGCTGCCGGAAGTGCCTGCCATCAATGAATCGCTCAAGGGCTTTGAGGCCGACAGCTGGTTCGGCATCATGATGCCCGCTCATACGCCGCGAGAAATTATCGTAAAGTTCAACGCGGAAGCTCAGAAGATTCTCGCGACGCAGGACGTAAAAGACCGGCTGCTGTCGCAGGGCGGCGTTTCCGCGGGCGGACCACCCGAGTTGCTCGCCGAGCGCGTCAAGGCCGACATCGCCAAGTGGGGCAAAGTCGTGCGCACGGCGGGCGTGAAAATCGAGTAAGCGTTCAGCTCAACTTCCGCAAACGTTAAGTGAAACCTTCTGGTTGCAGAAAAATTACACTGCGCTTCCCGTCAGCCCGGGTCGAAGGTTTAAATCAGCGCGCGATTCTCCGACAATCTGTCGCGTCGACTTTGCTCCGTGTTTTATCTGAGCGTGGTAATTATTTTCCGGATTTCGGCTGGCGAATGCTCACCGCCGAGCGGCGTGCCCGGAATTAGATACTTGCCCATCGACGCGAGTGACCCTACGACGACCGGCTCGTAGCCCACTTCGCGTATCAATGCTGATGCAATTTCGATGGCTTTAGGATCGTCACCGGCGATCGGCATGCCGACTTGCCCCGGGCTCTTCGATGCTTCCCCCATGCGTGCAGAGCCGATTGCATTGAACGCGCGCACGATGCGAGCGCCCGGCAAAAATTCCTGCGAGGAAACTCCAGCGCCTTTTTCCCGCGCGGCCACCGCCATATCGCCATCGCGCGCAACAATGGGGTTTGATGTATCGATCACTATTTTGCCTTTGATCAACTCGCCGAGATCGCGGCCGACCGATGGCAGCGCCGCATAGGGAACGGAGACCAGTACCACATCGCCGAATGCGGCGGCCTCGCGCGGCGTTCCGGCGCGCGCATTGGCGCCAAGGCTCGCGGCAAGCTTTTTATCTGCTTCGAGATCGAGCGATGAAAACATGACCTCATGACCGGCCCTCGCCCATACGCCCCCGACGGTGCCGCCGACTCGACCCGAACCGACTATGCCGATTTTCAGTTTGCCGCCGGTGGCGCTCGCAGCCTGCAGCATAGTTGGCAATGCGCCGAACGCGGCGGCAATTGCGGAGGCGCCCGCCGCCTTAAGAAATTGCCGGCGGCGCGGGGACATCGTGGCTCTGCGTTTCATACTGCGTCTCCTCGAAATAAAGTTCGCAACCGGGTTGGGCGAACGAGTCTGCACAGTAGACGCACGATTGCGCTTACGCAAGCTGTCGAATTTGCGGGCCCCCGCTACGCAGGCTGCCACCAAATCATGAAACAATACCGGCAGTTTTAATTGGCGTCATTTATCGGGGACGGGTATCGCAATGGAATGGCTTAAAAAAATGCTTACGGAGATTCCGGCGGCGGCGAAGTATCGCGAGCAGCTCGAGAAAATCGTCGCCGATAGCACCCGCCTGCGCTCGGAGAACGCCGAGCTCAAGAGTGAACTTGCGCAATACATCGAGCAATGGGAAACCCTGGACGGCGACGCCGTAAGAACGCTGCAATATCTGGCGCAGGAGGCGTTCGAGAACGCCGCGGCAATTGCGCGGACTCACAATATGAACTTGCAGATCGCCGAAATGTATCTGCACTTTCTTGTTAAGCATGCATACGTGGCGGCGCCTGTGGCCGCAAAATCCGGCTATGCGCTGACGCCGAAAGGGCTGCGGTATTTGCAGGAGCGAGGATTCTTAAAGTAGATTGCCCCGCCAGGCGACCAGTATCGGTAACGCGCTCGGCAAATGCGGCGCGTTGTATGCGGTGGTATCGCTTGAGGTTCAAAATTTATGCAGAGTATTAGCGAGGAGGCCGGGTGCATTACAGTGACCGCGCTACTGCATTCGGCGTTTTCCTTATCCGAGTAAATGCCTCACCGACTTTCGCTCGCAGACTAAGGCCGCACCCGGCGCATAGCGGGTGGCGCGTGGCAGCAGTCGCATACGCGGCGATTAGCAGGCATCGCGATTCAATAGGTGGGGGCAGTTAAAAGTTTTGCACTTTTAATGACGGTGACGATTCAGAAGCTTCTCGATTAGTTCGCTGAAAATGATTTCCCCGCGGCGCCCGGAGCAATACCATTGGCATTCTGACCCGCTGCGTCGCATCTGGCACATTTGATCGCCCGGCCGCCTGGGTTTTATTCTAAAGTCATGGCCCAAAAGGGCTATTGCGGCGAAGCAGCATAAACCTTAAAGTTTGCTGGCGATTTGGGTAAGGTTGTATAGCGTTCGGTGCAAAACTGAACGAATTCACCGCTCCCGCGCAGCGACTTTTAGACAAAAGTTATAGGATGAAACTTATGGGTGCCTTGTCGAATACACGAATGCTTGCCGTTGCCGCCGGAATTGCTGGAATGTTCTGCATCGGGCCGGCGAATGCCTATACCTGGACCATGCTCGGCACGGACCATGGAGCCGACGGTGTTTACTCGAGCGAGGCAACCGCGACGACAATTAATTTTAACTCGGGATCCGCGCCGACAGGCTCGCCGATAAACTACTCGGGCGGTGGCGTAGTCATCGGCAACTTGAGTGGCCAATACGCGCCGCCGTTCGGCGACAGCTCGTATTACTTTTCGGTAGGCGTGCCAGGCACGACGCCATCCACCACCGGTCCGGGAATAATAAACTTCAGTTCTTTGGTGAGATATTTCGGGTTCAACTACAGCTCACCTGATGCGTATAACTCCGTGGAGTTGTTGCGCGGTACTACCTCTATGCTGACCATTACTGGCGCTCAATTGGGTCAGCAATTGACCTTCAATGCGAATGGAAGCCAGTTGCAGTCCCTGTATATCAACGTCAATGCGCAAAACGCCGGTGAAGACTTTGACACGGTGAAATTCTATTCGACACGAAATGCTTTCGAGTCGGATAACCATGCTTATATTTCGGCAGTTCCGGAACCGGCAAGCTACGCCATGATGCTTGCAGGTCTGGGTCTGCTTGGCTGGATTGGGCGCCGGAGATCGAAAGCCGCCTAATCTTGATTCTGCGCAATTGCAAAAACCCCGCCCCGGCGGGGTTTTTACTTTGAGGAGCCTGCACTACGGGCGTTCGCTCAGGGTGGGTTTTTGTCGCAATCGGTGCACTTCGATGCCGTTCTCGCAGCTAATGATGTGAAGGCGCTCGCGGTGCCCGCCGTGCTCGACACTGCAGGCCTCAAGAGTGAGGTGACCGGGATCAACGCGGTACCTGATGCAGTGGCGGCGATCAAACAGGCTAAGCTTCTCGCCACCGCGGATTTCGATGCAATGACGATGGGTTGTGTCGCGACCGAAGCAGTCTTACGACCCCTGCGGAGGGAGAAAGTCCCTGCGGAAGTCATGCTGCCAGTACAGATTGTAGATCGCACCAACTACGCGCACTGGGACAAGCCATTCGCAGCACGCGAGTGCCCCCGATGGGAAGACGTCGTGAAATGAAATCTTTCTCCCGGTGCGCGGGCGGGGAGGGGGGGCGAGGGGACGCGCGCGAGTTTAAGACCTGGAGCTACTTATCTTGCTCGAGTAAAAATCGTTTACGTTTTTAGCAAGCTGATAAGATCCTCTCATCTTAAAGCCCGTCGTCACGGAGAACATTCATGGACATCACCACATCCGCACCGCCGACTAAAACGACGAGCCCTGCCGCCAAGCGCACGACCTATAAGGGCGCCGAGATCATGGTTGAGTATCTGATCAAAGAAAAAGTGCCCTACCTGTTCGGCGTGTGCGGCCACGGCAACATCGGTTTTCTCGACGCTGCGTGTAGTGCGGCTGACCGCATCCGGACGATTTCGGTGCATCACGAACAGGCGGCCGGTTACATGGCCGACGCTTATTACAAAGTGAAACATCAGCCGGTGGCAACATTCACGTCATGCGGCCCGGGCTCTTGCAATATGCCGGTGGCGCTCGCGGGCGCGATGATGGATTCGTCCGCGTTTCTAGCGATCACCGGCAATGTGCCGACTACGCAGTTCAATCGCATGCCGTTCCAGGAAACCGGCCGTTACTTTCAAGGCGACTTTCCGTCGGTGATCCGGCCACTGGTCAAGAAAAGTTTTCAGCCGACGCGCGTTGAAATGCTGCCGCTCGCGATGAAACAGGCGTTCGGCCTCTTGCGCACCGGCCGGCCCGGTCCGGTAAACATCGACGTGCCGCTCAACATTTTTCAGGAGTCAGCCGATGTAGAAGTGCCGGATCCCGATCCGTTGGTGATGCAGCGCTCGCCTGGCGATCTTGGTGCGCTCGATCAGGCACTCGATCTCCTGATTGCTGCCAAACGCCCGGTGATTTTAA
The DNA here is from genome assembly GCA_025360445.1 of Betaproteobacteria bacterium. Classification (GTDB taxonomy): domain Bacteria; phylum Pseudomonadota; class Gammaproteobacteria; order Burkholderiales; family SG8-41; genus PALSA-1004. The sequence goes on along the minus strand of JANYCE010000250.1, from coordinate 28,551 downwards.
TCGGGCAGGGCGGCTTGATCGGCGAGGCGACTGAAGTGCTGCTTGAATTTTTGAAGGTCATGCGTATACCGGTCGTCACCAGTCCCAACGGCAAGGGCACAATCGACGAAACCCATGAACTGTCGTTTGGACCGATGGGCCGCAACGGGCCGTATGCCGCGAACGAGGCGACCCGCAACGCCGATGTGATATTGGGTCTCGGCTGCAGTTTTGACGACCGCGCGACGAGCGCGTGGATCAGCGGTTACACCCTGACCATACCGCCGACCAAGTTAATTCAGATCGACAATGATCCGTCGGAGATCGGCCGCAACTACCCGGCGCACCTCGGCATCCTTGGCGACATCCGCGCGAGCCTCGAGGTATTAGTCCGGCGCGGACGCGAAAAAATAAAAGCGACGCCAAAAAAATACGACGACTGGATCGGAAAATTGAACGAATGCAGGAAAATATGGGACGACTACCAAAAGCCATTTGCTGAGTCGGACCAGTTGCCCTTGCGGCCGGAGCGTTTACTTAAAGGATTGTCGAATGTAATTCCCGAGAACGCGATATTCGCATCCGACGTGGGCGTGCATCACAACTGGATCGTGCAATTATGGAAGGCGCGGCGCGCGCGGCATCTGCTGCAGTCATGGGGTTTCGCATCAATGGGATTTGCCACCTGCGGCATTCTGGGGGCGAAGCTCGCGCAGCCCGCAAGCCCGGCGATTGCGGTGGTCGGCGACGGCTCTTTCCTGATGACGCCGCATATATTGCTGACGGCGAAAGAATACGACATCCCGGCGGTGTGGGTCGTGTGGAACAATTATGGGTATTGCTCGATCCGCGACATGCAGCTCGGCATGTTCGGCCAGGAACTCGCAACGAGTTTCCAGATCGACAAAACCCAAAAACTTTTCAGCACCGATTTCGTGATGCTCGCGCGCTCGATGGGCGTCGATGCGGCGCGCGTCGATCATGCCAACGATCTCGAAGGCGTGCTCGAGACAGCAATTAAAGCGAACCGGCCCTATCTTGTTGAAGTGCCGGTCGACCGTGATATCAGGCCGGTCGGCACCGGGACCTGGCAGCTGCCGCCATTCCCGCATGCCGAACCGAATTTTAGAAAGCTCGCGGGACTCGAAGGTCAATAACAGAACTTTAAGGAGACAGATATGGGAAAGACGCTCACGCGCTCGGCCGGATTGCTACTGCTGACATCGATACTCGGGGGCTGCGCCTATCTTCCTACTACTGTCTCGCAGGTGCAGATGACGGCGCGCGACGGCGCGGCTTATCACGGCGCGGTTCAATACGCGGGCCTCGCCGTCGTCACCATCACGGTGGAAGTCGACCGCCGGCTATTTCGAGGCAATGTCGAACCGACGACGGCGAACACGACGTTCGGGCTCTATCGCCTGCATGGCCCCCGCGACGCAGCGCCGAAAACCGCCGAGACACTGGCCCGCACAAATTACACCAAGGCTATCCTGTCATCCACGGACAACCGCATCCTGACCTGCGATTTTACGGACGTCGGCGGACCTGGTGCGGGTGGCTTGTGCGTGGACGACGCGAAGCGAATTTACGACGTGATTTTCAGCTAGCCTCGCCGGCTATTCCGGCCTGATGCCGGCGGCTTTGACGACTTCGCCCCACCGTGCGAGCTCGCTTTTGAGATGGGTTTCGAATTCACGTGGCGACGTGGTGGAAATCTCCAATGACAAATTGGAGAATCTGGCGCGCACGTCCGGCGACTGCATCGCGTCGATCACCGATTTGTGCAGCTTGTTCAGCAACTCCGGCGGCAGGCGCGCGGGCGCAAAAACACCGAACCAGTTGGTAACAATCATGCCGCTCAACCCGCTCTCTGCAAATGTCGGCACGTCAGCGAGGGCGGTTACCCGCTGAGCGCTGGAGATTGCCAGCGCGCGCAAGCGGCCGCCCCGCACGTGCGGCGCCGCTCCCGGCACTGTTGGAAATGCCGCCTGCACCTGACCGCCGATGACATCGATTGTCGCAATCGCTATGCTTTTATAGGGCACGTTCACGATATTCACGCGAGCGGCGAGCTTAAAGAGTTCGCCGGTCAAATGCGTGATCGAGCCGCTGCCGCCGGAACCATAATTTAGCCTTCCAGGCTGCGCGCTCGCTGCGGCAATAAACTCCGTCAGAGTCTGCGCCGCAAAACCCGGGTTGATGACAAGCACCTGCGGCGCAGTGGCGAGCAGCGTTATCGGCGTGAAATCTTTGATCGGATCGTATGGCACATGGCGCAGCACGTGAACGTTGATCGTGTGCGGCGAGTCGCCGATCAGCAAGGTGTATCCGTCGGGAGTGGCTTTGGCGACGAGTTCACGGCCGAGCGAGCCGGCCGCGCCCGGCCGGTTGTCGATTACAAACTGCTGCCCAAAGGTTTCACCGAGCTTTTGACTCACGATGCGTGCAACGGCATCGGACGAGCCGCCGGGAGAATAGGGAACGATCACGCGAACGGGGCGCGTCGGAAAATTGGAATCGGCGCCGTGGACGAACCCTGGCGCGGCGTAAAAGCCTAATGCGTATATACCGAGCGCGTATATACCAAGCGCGTAAATATCAAGTGACAATAATTTTAAGGCGCGTGGATTGATCGGTGGAGCATTCGCTGCCGCCGCGCACGCTATCGTTTTTGTGCAAGTCAGCATGTTTCCTCCAAAAGGGTCGCATTCGTTAAGTAAACGAGTGTTCGTTTTGCGTAGCGGCAATTGTGCAACAGTGTCCGTCTCTAATCGAGTTTCGCGCCGGATTCCCGAACAATCCTGGCCCATTTCGTAATTTCATCGCGCACGTATTGCGCAAACGCCGCGGGCGTTTTGAATGCGGGCTCTGCCCCAAGCGCAGTCAGGCGCTCAGTCAACTCGGGGGAAGTGATCGCAGTGCCGATCTCGAAATTTAATTTTGCGACGATGTCTTTCGGCAATACGGCCGGGCCGAAAATCCCGTACCAGGATGTGACGTCGAACCCCGGCAGACCGGCTTCGGCAACCGTGGGGATGCGCGGCAAGAGCGGCGAGCGTGCAGCGCCGGTCAATGCGATTGCACGCAGTTTGCCGGACTGCACGTGCGGCATCGCGACCGGCAGGCCCATCGACGCCAGTTGCAGTTGACCGGCAAGCAAATCCCCGAGAACTTGTCCCGCGCCTTTATACGGAACATGCGTCATCTTGACGCCCGCGAGAGTGTCGAACCACTCAAGCGCGAGATGATTCGGCGAGCCGTTGCCGGCCGATCCGAAATTTAAATGGCCGGGCCGCGCTTTGGCGAGCGCGATTAATTCTTTTACCGATTTGGCGGGCAACGACGGATGCAATACCAGCACACTCGGGAAAGACGCAACCTCGGCAACCGGGGTCAGATCTTTCACCATGTCGTAACCGAGTTTTGCATAGAGCGTGGCGCCGATCGCGTGCGGCACGCCGCCCATCAACAATGTGTAACCGTCGGGTGCCGATTTTGCGACTTGTTCGGCGCCAATGTTGCCGCCTGCGCCGACGCGATTTTCGATCACGACCGGCTGGCCCATGCGCTCGTTGATTTTCTGGCCGACGATTCGCGCCAGCACATCGGTCGCGCCGCCGGGTGAGAAAGGCGCAACGAGCCTGATGGGCTTGTTCGGATAATCCTGCGCCAATGCGAGCGGCGCGACGAGCGTAAGCACGAGCAAGCACGGAGCCACAACATAAGGCAATGACATACGCTTTGAACCTCTGCCCGGATGATTTAACGTCGGCACCGTTGATTGTGCCGAAACCCCAGTCGAATTGACACTGCATTTGGCGCACGGCGATCGGGTAAAATCGTACGGCGTTCCGGCACTGCGTCCCGCAGTAATTTCAAGCGAGCTTCCCGTGAAAATAAAGCGTATCGAACCCATTGCAGTCAGTCTGCCGCTGGTTAAGCCTGTAAAAATGGCCGGTATCGAATTGGTCACCGCTGACAATTTAATCGTGCGCATGGAGTCGGATACCGGCATCGTCGGTTGGGGCGAGTCAGCGTCGGCGCCGATCATGACGGGCGAAACAGTTGAAAGCATGGTCGCTGCGGTGCGGCATCTTGCGCCGTATGTTGAGGGCCGCCTGGCCGAAGATTTCGACGGCGCCATATCGATGATGAATCTGTGGATGTACGGCAATCAGGCGGCGAAAGGCGCAATCGAGATGGCGATGCACGATCTGGTTGGCCGCGCAACCAGGCAACCCGTGCATGCGCTGCTCGGCGGCAAGCGTCGTGACCGCGTGTCGACCTTGTGGATGATCAGCGGCGGCAACGCGGAGGCAGACGTGAAAGAGGCGAAGCAGTTGCTGGCCGCCGGCTATGTTGCCTACAAGGTAAAGGTCGGTGTGAACTCGCCGGAAATAGACGCCGAGCGCACGCGCCGAGTGTGTGAAACCCTGGGACCCGGTCATCTGATTTCCTCAGACGCAAACCAGGGCTGGACCGCCGACGAGGGCGAGCGCTATGTGCGCGGGGTGGCTGACAGCCTGCTCGATTTTTTCGAGCAACCGGTACGCCAGGACGATATCGAGGGTATGGCGCGCATTGCGAAGGCTAGCAGGGTGCCAATCTGCGCCGACGAAAGCATTCACTCGTTAGAGCATATCCGCCGCCATCATGCGGCGGGCGCTGCGCGCGGCGTGAGTTTAAAGACCATAAAGTTGGGCGGGCTGCGCGGTGTAATGGATGCCGGCCGTTTGTGCGCTGAGCTCGGCATGGAGGTCAATGTCGCGTGCAAGACGGCTGAATCAAGTATTGCGTCGGCAGCGGCGGTGCATCTGTCAGCGGCGTTGCCGACGAATAACTGGAGTCTCAATATTTCGAGCCCTTACCTCGCGGAAGATCTCACTGTTCAGCCGCTCGCCGTTGTACGCGGTCATGTGGTGGTGCCGGACGGGCCCGGTCTCGGTATTGAAGTCGATGAAGCGCGCGTGCGCCGTTTTCAGCGATTAATTTGATATACGGCCTCTCGTGTGGGGGTAGGTTTAAGCAGTCAACGAGGCGAGGAGAAATCAGTGGTCAATGCGGCAATCATCGGTCTCGGCTGGTGGGGTAAAAATATCGTCAACGCGGTACAGGGTAAAAGTACCCGGCTCAAGTTCGTGCGCGGGGTCACCAAAGAAATCGTCGAGACCGCAGCGTTCGGCGCGCAACACGGCATTACGCTTGGCGCTGAATATGACGACGTGCTCGCCGATCCCGCAATCGAAGCGGTGGTGCTCGCCACGCCGCATTCGTTGCACGCCGATCAGATTGTTGCTGCCGCGCGAGCCGGCAAGCACGTGTTTTGCGAAAAGCCGCTGGCGCTCAAACACGCCGATGCGCAACGCGCCGTAACCGCGTGCATCGAGGCCGGACGCGTGATCGGTGTCGGCCAGAACAAGCGCTTCTGGCCGTCAATGACGGCATTGCGCAGCGTAGTTGCCGGCGGCAGTCTTGGCACGTTGATGCACATCGAAGGCCATTACAGCAACGAGAATTCGAGTAATTTTTTTGCCGGATGGCGCGACGAGCCGGCAGAGACGCCGGGCGCCGGCATGACCGGCACTGGTATTCACATACTCGATGCGTTCGTCGGCATGGCGGGACCGGTGGCGCGAGTGGATGCCCGGTTCACTTCAATGCAGGGCGGCCACGATCCGCGCGATACGATCTCAGTGCTGTTTCAATTTAAAAACGGCATGAGCGGGACGCTCGGCGCAGTCCGCCCGTCACCGTTTTACTGGCGGGTCCATGCGTTCGGCGACCGCGGGTCAGCCGAAGCAGTTGGTGAAACCGAAACCATCGTGCGGTGTTCCGGCGCGCCGGTCGAGCGCAAAACTTATGCCGCGCTCGATTCTATTCGCGCCGAGTTCGACGCATTTGCGATTGCGGTCGAGGGCGGCGCGCCGTATCCGATCACGCCGGCCGAAATGACGGCCACGATCGCGGCATTCGATGCGATCATTCGTTCGATTGCGAGCGGCAAACCGTGCGAAATTGCCTGCATTAGCTGACGGCGCGTGCAGAACCGCAACAGCTCCTGTAATTAGAGTCGCTTCCTCTGTAGGACACCGTTGCCTTCCGGCGATGCGCGCTTCTAGACTCGTTTTGATCCCGTAGTTTAGTCCCGCCGAATTACATTTAATTCATGCGCTCTGCCCGCGCGGAACGCCGCGGTGTCGCTTTCACCAGCGCGAATGTGATATCGGCACTGCACCGCACAGAGGCTTCTGATGATTCGCAGCCTCGACCGGCTCTCGCATGCGGAAAAGCGCTCGCTCGCAGTCCAGGCAAAAGAAGAATATCGCCGGCTGCCCGAGTTCGGGCGGCAGAAACTGCTTGATGTGCTGCAATCCGGAACGTTGCCAGTGCCGCGGGATCTTCGGGACTCCATGATTGCGGAGTTCAACGCTATCGGGCCTGCGCGCGCGCGACGAACGACGCCGCGAGTAAGCTTGATTGGAAATGCATTTGCACGCTGCTCAGAGTGACAGGCCACGCGCCACGTGGCTTCAGCGTATTCGGCGGCGCGCAAAACCGCAGATGTCGCTGTAAAATTGCAAAAAGCCATCAACCCCGCGGCCGCCAAGGTAGACTGGCGGTCGTTTCTGCCTCGCACATCAAACTGTAAATCTCCAACATGAGTCATTCCCCAACGGCAAACCGCCGCGAAGACCTGCGTTTAATCACCGGCCGCGGCTGCTATGTGGCTGACATTAATTTGCCCGGTCAACTACATGCGGCATTTGTGCGCGCCGATCGCGCGCATGCGCAAATCGTTTCGATTAACGCCGAGCCCGCGCTTAAGCGGCTAGGTGTAGTCGCCGTATTTACCGGCGCCGATGCAGTTGAAGCGGGCTATACGCAATTTCCCAATTTGATGTCATTTGCGGGCCGCAATGGCGGGCAAATTCTAAAGCCCGCCCGCCCGGTATTGGCCACGGATGCCGTGCGTTATGTGGGCGAAACGATTGCGATGGTGGTCGCGGACTCTGCACTCGCCGCGCAGGATGCAATCGACGCGATTGAAATCGTTTATCGGGACTTAAGCGCGGTAGTTACGGTGGAAGACGCGCTTGCCGCCGGCGCGCCGCAGCTGCATGAAAACGTGCCCGGCAATCTCTGTTTTGAATGGGAAACCGGCGATGCCAGTGCGGTCGAACAGGCATTCGCAAAAGCCGCCCACATTACGCGTCTTAAAGTGCTGACGACGCGCGTCGCGCCGAGCCCGATGGAGCCGCGCGGCAGTCTCGTCAGCTACGATGCGGCGAGCGAAAGCTACGACATTTACACGCCGTCCCAGGGCATGATGATGTTGCGCAAACAATTTTCGATGCTGACGGGCGTGCCGGAGGAGAAGTTGCGCGTGCACAGCAATGACGTCGGCGGCAGCTTTGGCCAGCGCAGCGGCGTTTATCCCGAGCATGGCGCGTTGATGATTGCCGCCAAAAAACTTGGCCGCCCGGTGAAATGGATCGGCTCGCGCGCGGATGGCTTCATGTCGGATGCACATGGCCGCGGACTCGCGATCGCCGGTGAACTGGCGCTCGACAGCGAAGGAAAGTTCCTTGCCGCGCGCTACGATTTTCTGTGCGACATGGGCGCTTATCTGACGCCGACCGGTTCGATCAGCCATTTGCGCAATCCGGCGACGCTGATGACGGGCGTCTATAAAATTCCGGCACTCTATGGCGCCTTCAAAGTCGTGCTTACGAATACGGTGCCGATTGCCGCCTATCGCGGCGCCGGCCGGCCCGATATCGCATATGCCATCGAGCGTCTCGTCGATCGCGCCGCGGACGAACTTAAAATCGAGCGCAGTGAGTTGCGTCAGCGAAATTTCATTCCACCAGACGCATTTCCGTATAAGACGCCGACCGTTGGCGTGTATGAACCGTCAGACTTTGCAGGGTGTCTCGAGCAGGCGCTGGCGAGCGCCGATTGGCGCGGCTTCGAGGCGCGCAGAGTTGCAGCAAAACAGCGCGGCAAATTGCGCGGCATCGGGCTTTCCACGATTATCGAGGCGACCGGTGCCGGCGTGTTTCCCAAAGACCAGGTTGCGATCGAAGTCGATGCGGCTGGCAAGCTGACCGTATACACGGTCAGCTTGTCGTCAGGGCAGGGGCACGAGACGACTTTTGCAGCGGTGGTTGCCGATGCGCTCGGGCTGCCGCATGACGCGGTCACGCTGCGCGAATGCGATCCGGCGCGCGAGTTGATCGGAAATCACACCGGCGGCTCACGCTCGATGGCGGGGGTTGGCAGCGTATGTAAAATCGCAGCGGATAAATTGATCGAGCAGGCCAAGCCGCTCGCCGCAGAGGCAATGGAACTTGAGCCGTCGCAGGTTGACTATGCGGGCGGTGCGTTCAAGTCGCGCGATGGCGAAAAGATGATCAGCTTCACGCAACTCGCCGAAAAATTGGCGGGCCGCCATCCGCATCCGATGAATACAATCGCGGAAGCGACAGTCGGCTCAACCTGGCCGAATGGCTGTCATATCGCGGAAGTTGAAATCGATCCGGACACCGGCGTCACCGAGATCGCATCTTATGTTGCAGTCGACGATTGCGGCACAGTAATTAATCACCACATCGTAGAAGGTCAGGTGCACGGCGGTGTGACCCAGGGTGCCGGTCAGATGTTTCAGGAAGAAGTGATTTACGATCGCGCGAGCGGACAGTTGCTGACCGGAAGCTTCATGGATTACGGCATGCCGCGCGCAGGACTCGTGCGTGCCATCAATGTCGGCGACCGTCCGGTGCCGAGCAAGTTGAATGCAATCGGCGCTAAAGGCGTGGGAGAATCGGGCTGCACGGCATCGCTGCCGGCGCTCGCAAATGCAATGACGGATGCACTGCGGCCCGCCGGCGTCGGGCATCTTGATATGCCGTACACGCCCAGCAAAGTTTGGCACGCCATACAGGGCGCTAAGATCAATTTAAGCAAATAGGAGCCGCATGTTTCAATTTAATTATGTGAAGGCGAAATCGCTGAGCGACGCGCAAGCGTTAATTGCGGCGAACCCGGACGCTAAATTGCTTTCGGGTGGCATGACTTTGATTCCGACGCTCAAACAGCGGCTCGCGCAGCCGTCGCACCTGGTTGATATAGGTGGCTTGTCCGAATTGCGAGGCATTGAGGTTAACGACGCGCAGTTGGTGATCGGGGCGGCGACCCGACATCACGACGTCGCTACTTCACCGGTCGTGAAAAAGACGTTGCCGGCGCTCGCGTCGCTCGCCTACCAAATTGGCGACCCGCAGGTGCGCAACCGCGGCACGCTCGGCGGCTCAATTGCGAACAACGATCCGGCCGCCGATTACCCGGCCGCCGTGCTCGCACTCGATGCGACCATAGTCACCAACAAGCGCGAAATCGGCGCGAGCGATTTTTTTCAGGGGATGTTCGCGACCGCACTGGAAGAGGGAGAAATCGTGGTGCGCGTGCGATTCAATATTCCAAAGCGGGCGGCGTATGAAAAATTTGCGCATCCAGCGTCGGGTTATGCGATGGCCGGAGTTTTCGTCGCTGACGGTTCAGCGGGGCTGCGGGTCGCTGTGACCGGTGCAGCGTCAGGTGTTTTTCGGTGGAGCGAGGCGGAACAGGCGTTGACCAAAAAATTAAATTTCGCGGCGCTCGAGGGTTTGCCGCTGGACTTGACCAATATGAACGAAGACATACATGCGACCCGCGAGTACCGAGCCAATCTTGCGCGGGTGATGACAAAACGCGCGCTTTTAAATATGCTGGCTCAAAAATAATACCCGTTCGCCGAGATAATGAAGGATGCACGGTCGTTCAGGGTGCAATACTTCACCATGAATGGCCCCAACAGGAACAAACGACCATGACAAAAATCGAACTGACCGTAAATGGCACCACACACTCACGCGAAGTTGAAGACCGCGCACTGCTGGTCGACGTGCTGCGCGACCATCTGCAGTTGACCGGCACCCATATTGGCTGCGATACAAGTCAATGCGGTTGCTGCACAGTGCATGTTGACGGCCGCGCGGTGAAGTCGTGCACGATGCTGGCGGTGCAGGCAGCCGGGGCCGACATTGTGACGATCGAAGGTTTGAGCAACGGTGACCAGCTACATCCGGTGCAGCAGGCGTTCACCGATTGTCATGCCTTGCAATGCGGTTTTTGCACGCCAGGCATGATCATGGCGATTAGCGCTTTCCTTAAAGATAATCCGCACCCGACCGATGACGAGATTTACCACGGTCTCGAAGGTAATCTGTGCCGTTGCACCGGCTATATCAATATCGTCAAAGCCGTTAAGCGCAGCGCCAAACTGATGAAATAGCAGCCTGCAGACCAGGGCGGCGATGGTTTTATTGGTTTTTACATCAATACTGCGCCGGGCGACCCCGGATTCTAGGGTGAGCGTGAAGACTTTTGGCCGAAGCACTGGCCGGCGCCCCTGAAACTAAAAACCCGGCTGATGCCGGGTTTTTTTCGTTACTACTTCCTGCTTCCGCACCTACAACGGTCTCGACACTCTACATTCACGGCGGGCGGTGAGCCCACGGGCTCAGTTGTGGATTACGTGACCCGGAGCACGGGTGAACAGCCGACGCACCGCCGAAATTACCCACATGATGGCATCGCTTACCGCGTCGGCCTGACGCAAAGTATCGACCGCGATCGCTCGCTGAGTTGCATTTACCGGGGCGAGCTTTACGCGTGCATAAAGGTCTGATTTTGATGCTGTTTCAGAATACTCGACCATTCTTATCTCCTTAATTACTGATTACTAAAACTATCGCTTATCTGGCCGGTTGGCCTTCCAAGCGATTACGAACATCATGATAGACTATATAAAAGCAATAATGTTGCGTTGCAACACATGATATATTGTAAATTGTTGATTAGATATTCTAATGTTTAGATGACAGCTAGACTCCCTCCGCTCAATTCTCTTAAGGCTTTCGAAGCGGCTGCGCGCCACTTGAGCTTTAAGCGCGCGGCCGCCGAACTAGGCGTTACGCCGGCTGCTATTAGCCATCAAATCAAAGCGCTCGAGGCGCACCTCGGCGTAGATTTATTCGAGCGAGCGGGGCGCGGCCTTAAATTGACCCATGCCGCCAGCGATGCCCTGCCGCGGCTTAGCGAGGGATTCGGTGTACTTGAAGATGCAGTTCACCGCCTGCGCCCGCAACTCGATAGCGGACAGTTGACGGTCAGTATCGCCCCGTCATTTGCGACGCGTTGGCTGATGCCGCGGCTGCACCGGTTTTTTGCGGCACAACCGGATGTCGACGTCCGAATTACCGCGCGCACGCGGCTGACAAACAGGCGCGGACACGATAATGAAGTCGAGCGCGCGACGGTGGAAAACTGGCTTGAAGATTCTGACGTCGCAATTCTGTACGGCCATGGCGAATACGCGGGGTTCCGGTACGACCGGTTATTTCGGCTTACGCTGGCGCCAATGTGCAGCCCGCAGCTTTTACAGGGAGAACATCCGCTTAAGCGTCCGCGTGATCTGCAATCCCATTTGCTCGTGCATGACGATTCCGGAGCGTTGTATGACGGCGTGCCGTTCTGGGATGTCTGGTTGAAGGCGGCGGATATTGACGGTGTCGATACGAGCCGCGGCTATCATTTCAGCCAACCGGTGTTGGCACTCGAAGCGGCGGGTGATGCGCTGGGCGTGGTCGCGACCTTTCCAGTATTAGCTGCGGCCGATCTCGCGGTTGGCCGCTTGGTACTGCCGTTCGATTTGCAGGTTCCGCTACAGTCTGCGTATTACCTCGTTTGTCCCGAGCGATCGCTGCGGCGTTCACCCGTAGCGGCGTTCCGGGATTGGTTGATGACTGAAGCGGCGCAACAGGCGGCGCAGTAACGCTACGAGTGGCCTGATCACAAGAAAGTTTTTCAACTCATGCCGTGCCCGCAGGGCACGCGCAGCAGGGCAGTGGCGGAAACTTCTACCGTCGCACGGACTCTGACTGGGACGCTTTGACTGAAACTGGAGAATTGCATGGAATTGTTATTAGACCCGCAGGCCTGGATAGCGCTGGCAACGTTGACTGCTCTCGAGATCGTACTCGGCGTTGACAACATCATTTTCATTTCCATCCTGGTCGGCCGTTTGCCCGTTCACCAGCGCAATCGCGCCCGCAAAATCGGGTTGGCGATTGCCATGCTCTCGCGCATTTTGCTGTTGCTGTCGCTGGCGTGGATCATGACCTTAACCGATACTGTGTTCGAACTGGCGGATGTGGACCTTTCTGTGCGGGATCTGATTTTGATTGCCGGTGGTTTGTTCCTCCTTTGGAAAAGCGTTCACGAGATTCATAATTCGTTGGAAGGCGAGCACGAATCGCCACAAGCGACTGCGAAAGCAACGTTCGGCGCCGTGCTGGTGCAAATTGCGATCATCGACATCGTTTTCTCGCTGGACTCGGTGATAACGGCCGTGGGCATGGTTAGCGAAGTGCCGATAATGATCGCCGCGATCGTAATTGCTGTTCTCGTGATGATGTGGGGCGCCAAGTCGATCGGAGAATTTGTCGACCACCATCCGACCATCAAGATGCTCGCGTTGTCGTTCTTGATCATGGTCGGGATGGCGTTAATTGCGGAAGGTTTCGATATCCACGTGCCGAAAGGCTACATTTATTTTGCCATGGGTTTTTCGGTAGTTGTGGAAATGCTAAATCTCAAACTGCGCGCGCGCTTCCAACCGGCTTCAAAGAGGGTCAGGCTGCACAAAAAAATCGAAGAGAAGAATGCATGACCGGGCGCGGCTGGAGTGCCGGTATGATGCGCGCTGTCCGCGCCCGAATATTTCGCAATGCACGGCAATTAGCTCAATATTAAATAAGGAGAAAGCTATCAAAAAATATCTGGTCGACTCGATCGCCGCGGCGGCCTGCTGCTGCTCAATGGTGACGGCGTATGCCGCACAAACCGAATCTGTCGCCAGCTTTCCGACGAAACCCATTCGCTTTATCGTGCCTTTTTCGCCCGGTGCGGGCACGGACATTACCGCGCGTACGATCGCCCAGAAACTTAGCGAGAAGTTCGGGCAACAGGTAGTTGCGGATAACCGCACCGGAGCGGGTGGCGCCATCGGTGTAGATGCTGCGGCTAAAGCCATTCCAGACGGTTATACGATTTGCCTGATATCGGCCTCAAATTCGGTCAATTCGGCAACCAATTCCACCCTGCCGTACGACCTCGTCAAAGACCTGCAGGGAATTACCCAGGCCACTTCACTTTTTTATGTGGTTTACATACATCCTTCGGTACCGGCCAAGTCGGTCACCGAACTCATAGCCTATGCTAAAGCCAATCCGGGCAAATTGAATTTCGGCTCGTCAGGCAGCAACACGCTGCAGCACTTCGCCGGCGAACTGATGAATCACATGGCCGGCGTCAAAATCGTGCACATTCCCTATAAGGGCACCGCCGCAGTGATTCCCGCGATGATGGCCGGCGAAGTACAGGTGGGGTTCGGCTCCTTGATCGGTACCCGTTCGCAGATGCAGGCCGCGCGGCTGCGCGGCATCGCAATTACAGCGGCGAAGCGGTCGCCGTCGATCGATTTGCCGACGCTCGCGGAAGCGGGCGTGCCCGGGTATGAGGTGGACCAGTGGTACGGCGTCATCACGTCTGCAGCTGTTCCGCAATCGATCGTCAAAAAATTAAACGCCGCGATAGTAGAAGGCTTGCAACAGCCTGATGTAGTGGCGCGTCTTGCCGGTGACGGCTCCATTCCGGTCGGCAGTTCGCCCGCACAATTCAACGCGCACATCAAGTCAGAGATCGCCAAGTGGAAGCGACTCGTCAAGGAAGCCAACCTACAGCTCGACAAATAAAGCGTTCCGGTTAAGGACGTATTAACGCGGCGATCAGTCCTCCTGAGCAAGTATGTGGATGATGTAGCCGCCGGATTTTTCGTCCCGCTCGAGCTTCATCAGTTGGCGTGACTGCGCTTCTTCAAGCAGCGTGTTAAACGAGCGAAAGCCGTAATACGCCTCGTTGAAGCCGGGCTTGCGGCGCTTAAGTGCCTGCTTGACCATCGAGCCCCAGATTTTTTCGTCTTCGCCACGCTCGGTGCCTAGCGCATCGATCGTCTCCATGATGAGATCGAGCGCTTCCTGCTTTTTGTCGTCGTCGGATTTGTTCGCAGTCCCGGCCGGCGCGGGCACGGGCGCGGCAACGACGGTGGCGGCCGCGGGAACCGACACTGCCGCTTCGGTCCGGGGGGCGGCTTTTTTTGGCGCGGCGCGCCTGCGCGCGGGTCTTTCGCGCACAAGGTCGTCGTAGAAAATAAATTCGTCGCAGTTGGCAATCAACAGATCGGAGGTCGAATTCTTGACGCCGACGCCAATCACAGTTTTGTTGTTTTCGCGCAGCTTCGAAACCAGCGGCGAAAAATCCGAGTCGCCGCTGATGATAACAAACGCGTCGACATGCGATTTGGTGTAGCAGAGGTCGAGCGCATCGACCACCATTCTGATGTCCGCTGAATTTTTGCCTGACATCCGCACGTGCGGAATTTCAATTAACTCGAACGACGCTTCGTGCATCGCGCCTTTAAAGCTTTTGTAACGGTCCCAGTCGCAGTAAGCTTTCTTGACCACGATGCTGCCCTTGAGCAACAGGCGCTCGAGTACTTTGTTGATGTCGAACTTGGCGTACTTGGCATCCGCGACGCCGAGCGCAACGTTTTCGAAATCGCAGAAGAGCGCCATATTAGTGATGTCGGCTTGCGCAGCCATTGTTACTCCTGTCGTGAAGTGCCGGCAGCGCCGGCGGATATTGCCGTGCTCAGGTTATAGCGGCGGCCGCGTGCTTGCGCGCGATCTGGCGGTCGTCGATCGGGAAATTTAGAATCGCCGCGACCACGCCCATGCCAATCGTCAGGATCCACATCAGGCGATACGACCCCGTTGCATCGAACAGGTAACCCGCGATACCGACGCCGAAAAAGCTGCCGATCTGGTGAAACAAAAACGCGATGCCCGACAGCGTGGACAGATAACGCACGCCGAAGATTTGCGCGATGAGCCCGCTCGTGAGCGGGACGGTGCCGAGCCATAGAAAACCAATTACCGCGCTGAACATATAAACGCTTAGTGGTGTGATGGGCGACGCCACGAAAATCGCGATCGCGACGGCGCGTGTGAAATAAAGCGTGCTTAACAGGTATTTCTTGGTGTAATGCCCGCCCAGCCAGCCCCAGAAGTAGCTGCCGAAAATATTGAAGAGCCCGATCATGGCAAGTGCAATCATGCCGGTCTCCGGCGTCATGTTTTGGTCAACCATGTAAGCCGGAAAGTGGATCGAAATAAACATCAACTGAAATCCGCACACCGTATATGCAATGCATAGGAACCAGTATCCGCCATGGCCGAGGGCTTCGCGCAATGCTTCCGGTATCGATTGCCTGAACTCGCCGGGCACCGGTGCAGCACGTTTCTCGGCGAGCGCCGCCGACAACGGCAAGATCAACAAAATAGTCACCGCCAGCGTAAGCATCGCGTGATGCCAGCCTATATTCGTTATAAGCGTCTGGCCGAACGGCAGCATGACGAATTGACCGAACGAACCCGCGGCGCCCGCAAGCCCGAGCGCAACGCTGCGTTTTTCAACCGGAAATGCACGGCCGATGACGCCATACACGATGCTGAATCCGCTGCACGACAATGCGATGCCCACGATGATGCCGGCGCTAAAGCCAAACTCAATCCCGCTCGTTGAAAACGCCATCATCGTCAAGCCGATTGCGTAAAGCACGGCGCCCGCCGCCATTACGCGGCCCGCACCGTATTTGTCGGCAATCATGCCGGTAATTGGCTGCGCGATGCCATAGACAAGATTTTGAATCGCGATCGCGAAGGAGAAGGTCTGCCGCCCCCAGCCGAGATCGGCGCTCATTGGCTGTAAAAAAAGGCCGAACGAGTGGCGCGTGCCGAGTGCGACAGTGAGCGCCAGGCCACCGCAGATCAGAATGACCGCGGGGGTGCGCCAGTTTTTGGAAGTGAGGTAAGCCACGGTAGGAGCGTAATTTTAACTGATGCTATCGGCGGGCGCTGGATCATGCCTTGAGTTTGAACGGATTAAAGTCCGTGTCGCGGTCGTAATAATCTTCGTGTTCGGCTCGCTTTAACCATCCGACAAGCTTGTACGTGAGCGGCGTAAAAAGAATTTCCACGCCGACCTTGGCGATAAACTGCGACAGCATGACGAGCGGAAGTTTGTCGTTTGGAATGATTCCGCTGTTGTAAAAAGCTAATGGATAAAAGATCAGCGAATCGACGCCTTCGCCGAAAATCGTCGAGCCGATGGTGCGTGTCCATAGCCAGCGGCCGGCGGTCGCAATTTTCATTTTGGCCAGCACGAATGAATTGACGAATTCGCCGCACACGAACGCGATCAACGAGGCAGCAGCGATGCGCCACGTAGATCCAAAAGCGATTTCGTAGGCAGCCTGGTTGTGCCAGAACGGCGCCGGCGGCAGCTTAACTATGATCCACGCCATGAAAGCGGCGAAGGCGAGCGCCGCGAAGCCCGTCCAGATCACGCGCCGTGATCGCGCGTAGCCGTAAACCTCCGTGAGCACATCGCCAAACACATATGAGATGGGGAAGAACAGCACGCCTGCGCCGAAGGTGAGCACGCCCAGCAGCGGCACGTCAAGCTGCGAAATTTTGGCCGGCCCGATCAGATTCGAGCAGATTAAGACTGTGACGAACGCCGCCATCACCAATGCGTAGTACCGGTACGTGCGATTTTCGGACATGGTCAAGGCGCTATCGGCTAAACAACATGCAGTATTAAGCCATATTCTCAGGCACGCGCAAAACTCCAGTGCCTGACAGGTCCGCGCTTGCCGTTTGCGGAGACGGGCGAGTTTGATCTCAAGTCACTCTTGCCGAAAGTGCTGACCGATTAAGGAATAAACCGCAGAGCTCGTGTTCTGCGGGCCGTATGCGCGAGTCGTCGATTTTTGCCGTGCTAAACTAACGCGGTCAAATTCTCCCGACCGCCATGCCCGCTGACGATATAGTTGCAATCCACGATTTGCGCTTCGGTTACGCCGATCGTCCGCTATTGAAAGGCATTAATCTCACGATCCCGCGCGGCAAGGTTGTCGGCATCATGGGAGCGAGCGGCTCGGGCAAATCTACGCTGTTGCGGCTGATCGGCGGCCAGCTGGTGCCCGCGGGCGGTTTCGTTAAAGTCGACGGACGCGTGGTGCACGAATTAGGCCGCGAAGAGTTGTATCAACTGCGCCGGGAAATGGGCATGCAGTTCCAGGCCGGCGGTTTGTTCACCGATTTGTCCGTCTACGAAAACATCGCGTTTCAAATGCGCGAGCACACCGATCTTCCCGAAAGCATGATCCGCGACCTCGTGTTGCTAAAACTTGCGGCGGTGGGATTGCGCGGCGCTTCGCAACTGATGCCGGCGGAGCTTTCCGGCGGAATGGCGCGCCGGGTGGGGCTCGCACGCGCAATCGCGCTCGATCCGATGCTCATCATGTACGATGAACCGTTTGCCGGGCTCGACCCGATTTCTTGCAGCGTGGTGGGCAACCTGATACGAAGGCTGAACGACGCGCTGGGGGCGACGTCCATCGTTGTGTCTTACGATTCAGCCGAATCGATGCGCGTTATCGATTACCTGTATTTGATTTCGGACGGCGTGATCGCGGCGTCTGGCCCGGCCGCTGAAATGAAGGTTTCGCAGGATCCGTTTGTGCGCCAGTTTTTGGACGGCGCGCACGATGGCCCGGTGCCGTTTCATTATCCGCATGACGCTTATCAGTCCGATCTTGGCCTGACGGCTTAAATCGAGGGTCGAGGATTGAGTCCTTCACTCCTCATTCCTCAATTCAGTGCTTCGAATTCGTGGGGATCTGCGGTAACGGACCGGTGCGCACATTTAAATGATGGCGTTCGCGCACGAGTGTCATCGTGACAGCGACAAATAGCCCGAACAGCACGATTACCGTGTAAATAGAGAAGTTAAATTTAATCAGCAGCGAGTAAACGCCCAGCATTGTCAGGATGCTCAGGTTCTCGTTAAAGTTTTGCACCGCGATCGAATGGCCGGCGCCCATCAGGATGTGGCCGCGGTGCTGCAACAGCGCATTCATCGGCACCACGAAGAAGCCGGCGAGGGCGCCGATTACCGTCATGATCGTCATCGCGCTGTAGACATCGCGCACGAAAATCATGCTGATGGTAATTAACCCCATGGCAATGCCGACCGGCAGCACACTGAGCGCGCGATGCAACGGCACGATCTTGGCCGCCAGGATTGCCCCGGCCGCGATGCCAACAGCGGTAATTCCCTGCATGATCGTGGATTGAGCCAGCGTGTAGCCCAACGCGACTTCAGCCCATTTGAGCACAATGAATTGCAGCGTCGCGCCCGCCCCCCAGAACAGCGTCGTGGTGGCAAGCGAAATCTGCCCCAGCTTGTCGGACCAGAGAAGCCGCAGGCAATGTACAAAGTCGCTGATCAGATAAAACGGGTTCTTGCGCGCGGGTTTATGATCGATGCCGGTTCTCGGCACGTACAGGTTAAATACCGCGGCGATGATGTAGAGAGTGATGATTAGCGTGATCGCAATCTCGGGCGCGGTGTCGATGAACGTCTCGAAATGCGGGATGTCAATGCGCAGGAGTTGGGTCGAGACGCGTTCACTGATCATCGCACCGCCCAACAATGTGCCGAGGATGATAGAGCCCACCGTGAGGCCTTCGATCCACCCATTGGCAACGACGAGCCTATGATGCGGCAAATATTCAGTAAGAATGCCGTACTTGGCGGGTGAATAGGCGGCGGCACCGAGTCCGACGACGCCATACGCGATTAAAGGATGCACGCCGAACAGCATCATGGAGCAGCCGACAACCTTGATGATGTTCGCAACGAACATCACTTTACCCTTGGGCAGTGCGTCGGCAAATGCGCCGACGAAGGGCGCCAGCACTACATACGAGATGGTGAAGAAAAGTTTTAGCATCGGCGTCAACCACGCCGGTGAATCTAGCAATACGAGCGTCGCGATGGCAGCCACGAGCAGCGCATTATCCGCAAGCGACGAGAAAAACTGCGCCGCCATGATGATGAAAAATCCGAACGGCATGAAGGGGATAAGTGCCCTCTTGTAAGAGAGCAACTTTATACCATAGATTCCGCGTGCGGCGGACGATGGCGCACGCGGCCCGCGTTCATGACTTGCGCGGAAAAGTGTGGTTGAATATCAATGCGAATTGCAGCATAAAAGCACAGCAGCCGGACAGCATGACTGTCATCAAAATTCGACAGTCTGTCCAGACTGATACGTCAACCTAACAGTTCACTTTACCCTTTATCGAGCCATGGCCGATCGCAGATTGCAGGTGTTTCACGCCGTCGCCAAACAGCTGAGCTTTACGAAGGCGGCCGAGCAGCTTTTCATGACGCAGCCGGCGGTAACTTTTCAGGTCAAACAACTTGAAGAACATTTTAGCGCGCGCCTGTTCGCGCGCAGCCACGGCAAAATCGCATTGACCCCGGCGGGCGATCTCGTGCTCGACTACGCGGAACGTATTCTGAGCTTGTCGGCCGAACTCGATAAACGCGTGGCTGAGTTGACCGGTGCTGTAAGCGGTCCTTTGCTGCTCGGTTGCAGCATGACCATCGCCGAATTCATCCTGCCGCGCGTGCTCGGCGAATTCAAGGCGCGCCATCCGCAGGTTCAAACGCATATGACCGTCGCTAATTCCGAGATCATCGAACATCGCGTATCCGATCACACACTGGATCTGGGCTTGATAGAGTCGCCCGCGCACTTGCCCGGCCTGCACACGGAGGTTTGCTGCGATGACGAACTCGTCATGATTTGCACGCCCGCTCACAGCTTTGCGAAGTTGGCCGCCGTTAAAGCGGCGCAGATTGCGGGAGAACCGTTCGTCAGCCGTGAAAGCGGCTCCGGCACGCGGCAATTTACCGACAATTACTTTCGCGAGTCGGGCATAGCGCCGGAAGACCTCAATATCGTGATGGAACTCGGCAGCCCCGAGGCAATTAAGGGCGTGATAGAAATCGGCATTGGCGTCGCGATCATGTCGAGGGCCACCATCGTGAAGGAGCTCACCCTGGGGTCACTCGTTGCGGTGCCGCTCGAACCAAAGCTCATACGCACGCTGTCGCTCGTCTATCCGCGCGAAAAATTTCGCTCGCGTCTGCTCTGCACGTTCGTCGATTTCGCGACGGCGAAAATGCGCGCGATGGCGGAGCGGAAGGGAAAAGAAAGGGGTAAAGAGTGAGGATTGGGGATTGCGAAGCGCGGAGTATGGACCGACGCAAGCAAAGCCAACGCCGTGCACTGGCTGAAGCCATAATCATAATTCCTCCATCCTCCATCCTAAATCCTAAATCCTAAATCCTAAATCCTAAATCCCAAATCCCCTAACCATGCGGCCCATCAAAGCATTGATTAACAGCGCCGCCTTGCGGCATAACCTCGGCGTCGTGCGCCGGTGCGCGCCGCACTCGCGAGTGTTCGGCGTGGTTAAGGCCAATGCTTATGGCCATGGATTAGCGCGCGCCGCCCGCGCACTTGAAGCGGCAGATGGGCTTGCGCTGTTGGAGATCGAAGCCGCAGTGCGCTTGCGCGAGAGCGGGTATTCGCGGCGCATTGCACTGCTCGAAGGCCTGTTCGATTCGTCTGAACTGCCAGTGGCGGCGCAACACGATTTCACCATAGTCGTGCATAACGCGGAACAATTAAGAATGCTTGACGCAGCGCCGGCTGGCGCGCGCCTGGATGTGATGCTCAAGGTCAATACGGGTATGAACCGGCTCGGTTTCGCGCCGGCCGCAGCGCTCGCGGCGCGTGACAGCCTTCTCCTGCACAGAGCCGTCGGGCAACTTACGCTGATGACGCACTTCGCGAATGCCGATGATGCGCGCGGCGTAGCGCTGCAAATGGAAATATTCGATACCTTCGCCGCAGGTCAGCGGCTCGAGCGTTCGCTTGCCAATTCCGCAGCGATTCTGCGCTTTCCGCAGACGCACGCAGACTGGGTCCGGCCGGGCATCATGCTGTACGGCTGCACGCCATTTGCCGATACGTCTGCAGCGGAACTGGGCCTCATGCCGGTCATGACACTGGTAAGCGAATTAATTTCCGTGCAGGATTTGCAGACGGGGGCGCGCATCGGCTATGGCGGCGCCTTTGAGGCCACGCAGCCGCTGCGCGTGGGCGTGGCGGCCTGCGGGTATGCCGATGGTTATCCGCGCCACGCGCCCTCGGGCACGCCAGTGCTGGTTGGCGGCATCCGCACCCGCACGCTAGGCCGGGTTTCGATGGACATGTTGACGGTCGATCTCACCGGCATATCCGGCGCGCGAGTCGCTACGCCGGTCGTGCTGTGGGGCGAGGGTTTATCGGCGGACGAGGTCGCGATTGCCGCAGGCACTGTAAGTTACGAATTGTTGTGCGCTGTTGCGCCGCGTGTGCCGGTCATCGAGCTGCGAGAGTCGACGCCGCCCGCGCCAGGGGCTGCATGAATAGCGCCTTCGCCCGGTGTATCATCGCAGCATGAGCAGCCAGCAATTAGCGGGAGAACACGCAATGGCGTCAGCCCCGCATCCGCATAAAGTATGGCCGTACCGTCGCTCGCCCATCATGCGCTACGGCGTTGCCGTGTTGGCCGTCCTCGCCGCATTTTTAATTCGCTACTCGATTTACGGCGATTTGCAGAATCGGCTGGTATTCACATTCTTCGTGCCCGCGGCCGTTATAGCCGTTTGGTATGGCGGCATCGGTCCCGGCATTGTCGCTACCGTGCTCGGCCTTCTGATGGGCGATTATTTCTTTATGATGTCGCGCCAAGCACTGTGGCCGCTCGGCAATCGTGAGTCGCTCGCGGTCGGCGTGTATGTCATCACTACTATGTTATGCGTTGTTCTCTGCGAACGGCTGCATCGCCGGATCCGCCAGTTCGAACGCGCGATCGATAATTTGCGGCACCACGGCACTGCCAATCTGTGCCCCGAAGCGAAGGAGTTCGCCGAGTATTTGATCCGCTACTATGCGCTCGCGAGCCATCACCACTATGAGTATCCGAGCTGGCCTTATCGCCGGCCAGTCGCGTTGCGTTATGCGGTAACCATTGGCGTATTAGCATTGGCATTCGTTCTGCGCTATTGGTTGTTTGGCCAGGATTCGCGTTTTCCATTTTTGTTTTTTGTGCCTGCGGCTGTGGTCGCCGTGTGGTACGGCGGCATCATGCCGGGTCTGGTGGCGGCCGCCGGCGGGTTGATGCTCGGCGATTATTTTTTCCTGAGCAATCATCAAGCTTTGGGCGGGGTGCTCGAATCAGAGCGCATACAGATCGGAATGTTTGCGGTG
Source organism: Betaproteobacteria bacterium (assembly GCA_025360445.1). Taxonomy (GTDB): domain Bacteria; phylum Pseudomonadota; class Gammaproteobacteria; order Burkholderiales; family SG8-41; genus PALSA-1004. Next base: position 6,170 of record JANYCE010000250.1, on the reverse strand, counting down.
ACGACAACGCTCTGCGTAATGCTTCTCGAAAATCTGCACGAGCGCGTGCGCCGGCTCGAGCATGCGTTCGATCGCGCGTCCCATCATCAGAGCCACACTGCGCCAGCCGCCGGCAGTCCGCAAGTTATCCCCGCGGCACATTGAAATTCCTCGCTTAAAGCGAGCGAATTGACGCCGCTGTCGCGCCCGATCGCATAACCCGCATGGCCAAAGCAAAATCGATTTACACGTGCACTGAATGCGGGGGCCAGGCCGTCAAGTGGCAAGGCCAGTGCCCGCACTGCACTGCGTGGAATACGCTGGTTGAAACCGTCGCGGAAGTTGCAAGCGTCGGCGCTAATCGGTTTACCGCGCTTGCCGGCAAAGGCAGGCTGCAGCGTTTAAGCGAAGTCGAGGCGCACGAAGAAAGCCGCGTGCCCACCGGTCTGACGGAATTCGATCGCGTGCTGGGCGGCGGTCTGGTGCCCGGCGCCGTCATGCTGATCGGCGGCGATCCGGGCATCGGCAAGTCGACCCTGATGCTGCAAGCGCTGTGCGCAGTCGGCGCACGGCACAAAGTGCTGTACGTGAGCGGTGAGGAATCGTCGCAGCAGATTGCGCTACGCGCGAAGCGTCTTGCGCTTGATGCATCGGTGTTGCATCAAATCGCGGAAATCGGGCTTGAAAAAATTCAACACGTGCTGCAGACGGAAAGGCCCGCGGTAGCGGTCATCGATTCAATCCAGACACTTTATTCGGATGCCCTGCAATCGGCGCCCGGGTCGGTCGCACAGGTGCGCGAGTGCGCGGCGCAGTTGACACGGCTCGCCAAGTCGAGCGGTATTACCGTCATCCTGGTCGGCCACGTCACGAAAGAGGGCGCGCTCGCGGGGCCGCGCGTGCTCGAACACATTGTCGACACCGTGCTTTACTTCGAAGGTGACACCCATTCAAGCTTTCGGTTGATTCGCGCAGTCAAGAATCGTTTTGGCGCGGTGAACGAACTTGGCGTGTTCGCGATGACGGAGAAGGGCCTTAAGGGCGTGTCGAATCCGTCGGCGTTATTTTTGTCGCAGCACGCCGAACCGGTCGCGGGCTCGTGTGTGCTGGTCACGCAGGAAGGCACGCGGCCATTGCTCGTTGAAATACAAGCGCTGGTCGACGCCGCGCATACGCCGAATCCGCGCCGGCTGGGCGTGGGGCTTGAGCAGAACAGGCTCGCGTTATTACTCGCCGTCCTGCACCGGCACGCGGGAATCGCCTGTTTCGATCAGGACGTGTTCGTAAACGCAGTTGGCGGCATGAAAATCACCGAGCCGGCGGCGGATCTTGCAGTGTTAATGGCGATTGTGTCGTCGTTGACCGATCGCGCACTGCCTTCACGCCTGGTGGTTTTCGGCGAAGTCGGGCTCGCCGGGGAAGTGCGACCGGTTCAGCGCGGCCAGGAGCGACTTAAGGAAGCGGCGAAACTCGGCTTCACGCATGCGTTGATCCCGGAGGCAAATCAGCCCAAGCAGGCGATTGCCGGACTCACCGTCGTTGCCGTGCGGCGCGTCGCCGATGCCGTCGCGCAGATGCGCGAGGGATTCGGCGCGTAGGCGGCTTTGCAATGTTTAGCTTCAGACGTGCTGCATGAGACATCAACGGGTAAGATTTGGCAGTGCGTGTCGCTCGATCAGGTGATATAGCTGTGACGACGGCTCGGGCATGAGATAAAAAAAACAGTTTGCCACAGAGGAATTCGAGTTGGCGTTGGAACAACAGACCATACGAAAAGCAGCGGCTTGCCATCGCTTTTTCCGGTGTTCCCGGTGTCCTTTAAAGCTCAACCCTGGATAAACATGAGTGACGACTACATCCTGGAAACGAAGAATCTCGTAAAAGAGTTTAAAGGCTTCGTCGCCGTCAACGACGTGAGTTTAAAAGTAAAACGCGGCAGCATCCACGCACTTATCGGGCCCAATGGCGCAGGCAAAACAACCTGCTTTAATCTGCTGACCAAGTTTCTCGAGCCGACGCGCGGGACTATCCTTTTTAACGGCATCGACATTACGCGCGAGAAACCCGCGCAAATCGCGCGCCGCGGCGTTATCCGGTCGTTTCAGATTTCGGCGGTATTCCCGCACCTGACCGTGCTCGAAAACGTGCGTATCGGCTTGCAGCGCAAGCTCGGCACGTCGTTTCATTTCTGGAAGTCCGCAGGCACGCTCAATACGCTTAACGCGCGCGCTCTCGAGTTGCTCGAAGCGGTCGACCTCGCTGCATTTGCTGATACGGTGACAATCGAATTGCCGTACGGACGCAAGCGCGCGCTCGAAATTGCGACGACTCTCGCGCTTGATCCGGAGTTGATGCTGCTGGATGAGCCAACGCAGGGCATGGGGCACGAGGATGTCGGCCGTGTCGTCGAATTGATCCGCAAAGTTGCCGCCGGCCGCACCATCATGATGGTTGAGCACAACCTTAACGTCGTCGCCAATCTGTCAGATACGATTACCGTGCTGGCGCGTGGCGCCATCCTGGCGGAGGGGCCGTATGCGGAGGTTTCAAAAAATGCCAAGGTTCTCGAGGCGTATGTCGGCTCGCCTGATACGGCGACAGCGTGACAGACGCCTCTGCGCCTGCTGAACTGCTGCGCGTCGCCAATCTGCACGCCTTCTATGGCGAATCGCATATCCTGCACGGCATCGACTTTGTCGTGAACCGCGGCGAAGTCGTGACGCTGCTCGGCCGCAACGGCGCGGGCCGCACTACCACCTTGCGGGCGATCCTTGGGCTTACCGGCACGCGCGAGGGTTCAATTTTAATTAACGGCCGTGAAACCATCGGCATGGCAACGCATGCAATCGCGCATCTGGGCGTCGGTTATTGCCCCGAAGAGCGCGGCATATTCGCAAGCTTGTCGGCCGAAGAAAACCTGCTTTTGCCGCCTGCGGTGGCGAGCGGCGGCATGAGCGTTGATGAAATTTACGCGATGTTTCCTAATTTATACGAGCGGCGCGCGAGCCCCGGCATGCGATTGTCAGGCGGCGAACAGCAGATGCTGGCAATTGCGCGCATCCTGCGCACGGGCGCAAAACTTTTGCTGCTCGACGAAATCAGCGAAGGGCTGGCGCCGGTCATCGTGCAGACGCTCAGCCGCGTCATTCGCACCCTAAAGGAGCGTGGCTATACGATCGTCATCGTCGAGCAGAACTTTCGGTTCGTAGCGCCGTTAGCCGACCGGCACTATGTGGTTGAGCACGGCCGCATAGTCGAAGCAGTTACAATGGCCGAGCTTGATGAAAAAATGCACAAGCTGCACGTTTTGCTGGGTATTTAGTCGTGAAGTCCTACCAAGGGAGAAGTTCATGAAGCGCAAGCTAATATCCGTACTGATCGGCGCCATGCTGGCTACAACGCCGTTTGTATCGTCAGCCCAGTCGGCAAAAAAAGATGCGCCGAAGGCCACAGCAGGTGCAGTCAAGTTGTCGGACGGCATCGTCAAAATTGGCGTGCTGACCGATTTGTCCGGATCTTATTCCGATCTCTCAGGCGCGGGTGCAGTGCTCGCCGTCAAAATGGCGATTGAGGATTTCCGGGCGATGGAAAAAGGCAAGGCCTTCCCGATTGAACTGGTGTCGGCCGACCATCAGAACAAGGGCGACGTGGCATCGAATAAGGCACGCGAGTGGTTCGAGCGCGACAAAGTCGACATGATTACCGATCTTGTAACGACTTCGACGGCGCTCGCGGTAATGCCCGTGGCAAAAGAGCAGAACCGCATCACGATAGTAAATGGCGCGGCTGCGACATTGATCACCGGAAAGAACTGTACTGATACGAACGTGCATTACACGTACGATACCTACGCGCTTGCCAACGGCACCGGCAAGGCGGTGGTGAAACAGGGCGGCGACACCTGGTTCTTCTTGACCGCGGACTACGCGTTTGGTCATGCGCTGGAGAAGGATACGACGGCGACGGTGCAGGCCAACGGCGGCAAGGTGATGGGCTCGGTACGGCACCCATTCCCCGCTACGGATTTATCGTCGTTCCTGTTGAAGGCGCAGGCTTCGGGCGCGAAAGTCATCGGCTTGGCCAATGCCGGCACAGATACGACGAACTCCATCAAGCAGGCGGCCGAATTCGGCATCACGCCGAAGCAGTCGCTCGCCGGGCTGCTTATGTTCATCACGGACGTGCACAGTCTGCAGCTGAAAGCCACGCAGGGAATGTTCCTGACCGAAGGGTTTTACTGGGACCTCAACGATGAAACTCGGGCATGGTCAAAACGCTTCTTCGAAAAGCACAAGCGCATGCCGACAATGGTCCAAGCCGGCGATTACTCATCGACGATGCATTACCTGAAGGCGGTCAAAGCGGCGGGCACTGACGAGGCGAAAGCGGTCATGAAAAAAATGAAGGACACGCCCGTCAACGATTTTTTCGCGAAGAATGCGAAGATTCGAGAGGACGGCCGGCTCGTGCACGATTTTTACCTCTTGCAGGTCAAGAAACCGGAAGAGTCGAAATACCCGTGGGACTATTACCACGTGCGCCAGGTGATTGCGGCCAAGGATGCCGTGATGCCGGTTTCGCAAAGCGAATGTCCGCTGCTCAAAAAATAATTTAATGCCGAAAATCGGAGACAGTATTTGAACGAACGCATGCAGACTGGTATCGCGAGTCGGTGCGTCCGTTACTTTGCATCACGTCACTGATCGCAGGTCTTCGAATCCAATGTTTGATCTGCTCGGCATCACCCCGCAGGCGCTATATAGCCAGCTTCTGATCGGGCTTATCAACGGATCTTTCTACGCCGTATTAAGCCTGGGCCTTGCCGTGATCTTCGGCTTGCTCAATATCATCAATTTTTCGCATGGCGCGCAATACATGATGGGCGCGTTCATTGCATGGCTGGGACTCACCCAGTTCGGCAATTGGATCGGCAGCCCCGGCATGCAGATCAATTATTGGCTCGCGTTGCTGCTCGCGCCGCTGTTGGTCGGCGCGCTTGGCGTCGTCATTGAGCGCACGATGCTCGCGCGGCTCTACAAGCTCGACCATTTATACGGACTGCTGCTGACGTTTGGCATCGCGCTGATTATTGAAGGTCTGTTTCGCTACGCGTACGGCGTTTCTGGTCAGCAGTACGAAATCCCGGAAGTTTTTCAGGGTGCGATCGATCTCGGCTTCATGTATCTGCCCAAGTATCGCGCGTGGGTAATCGTCGCTTCGCTGACCGTTTGTCTCGGTACTTGGTTTGTCATCGAACGCACTAAGCTCGGCTCATACCTGCGGGCAGGCACGGAGAATCCGCGCCTCGTGCAGGCGTTCGGCGTCAATGTGCCGTTGATGATTACGCTTACGTACGGTTTTGGCGTCGGCCTCGCTGCATTTGCCGGCGTGTTGGCGGCACCGATCTTCACGGTGAGCCCGCTGATGGGGGCCGATCTCATCATCGTCGTGTTCGCGGTGGTCGTAATCGGGGGCATGGGTTCGATTCTCGGTTCGATTGTCACGGGCCTCGGCCTCGGTTTGATTGAAGGACTGACCAAGGTCTTTTATTCGGAGGCTTCGGCGGTCGTCATTTTCGTGATTATGGTCATCGTGTTGCTGTTGCGGCCTGCCGGGTTGTTTGGGCGCGAACGATGAATCGCACCGGACTCGGCTTCGCTTTGCTGATCGCCGGCGGCGCACTCGCACCGTGGTTCGGTATTTATCCGACTTTTCTGATGAAATGCTGGTGCTTCGCGTTGTTCGCGTGTGCTTTCAATTTACTCCTGGGTTACGCGGGCCTGCTGTCGTTCGGGCATGCCGCGTTTTTCGGCGCCGCTGCCTACATTGCGGGGCATACGATCAAAGTGTGGGGCTGGGCGCCGGAGTCGGGCATTGTTGCTGGGGCTTTGTTCGCTGGCCTGCTTGGCTGGTTGTTCGGCAGTCTCGCCATCCGCCGCGCCGGAATTTATTTCGCTATGATTACATTGGCGCTCGCGCAAATGACGTACTTCGTCTGGCTGCAGATGAAGTTCACCGGCGGCGAGGATGGCTTGCAGGGCGTCCCGCGCGGCACTTTCCTTGGTGTCATCGATCTCACCGACAGCATGAATCTGTACTATGTCGTGTTTGCGATTTTTCTCGGCGGTTTCGTACTTATTTACCGCACTATCCATTCGCCTTTCGGCCAGATTTTGAAATCGATCCGCGAG
>JANYCE010000277.1 GCA_025360445.1 Betaproteobacteria bacterium | reverse complement strand
TAAACCGTAGGCCGCTCGACGAGCGCCGTCACTTCATCGAGCAGAGATGCGTAATCCGCGGCTTCGCCCAGGGCAGCACTGAGTGCCGCGGCTTGCGCACTTAGTTGGCGCGCAATGTCGGCGCGGCGTTCATCGAACGACGCGATGACGTTGCCATGAGCGGCCAACGCTGCCGTATAGGCGTCGGCTGTAGCAACGGAAATGTCCTTAACGCCCTGAAAACGATGTCCGTGTGTGACTCGATCCGCTGCGAGTCCAAGGATGCTGACCGGCACTATACCGGCGCCGTGCAGCGCAAGGAGCCCATGCACCGGGCGCACGAAGTGCACGGTGGTGGCGCCGTCTGCGAGCTGATAGCCCATAACTTTGGGAATTGGCAGCTTGGCGACGGCGTCTTCGAGTGCCGCTTGCAGGCCCGCTTGCAATGATGCGCCCGCAACGACCTGGTTCAAAAACACGTACTCCACATTGCCCTCGGTTTTGCGTTCAAGCTGCGCGATCGAACCGGCGTCTTTTTCGAGTCGTTTTATGAGCGCCGCAGTCGGCTGGCCATCGGCCCCGAATGCGACCTTAGACGGCATGAGTTTTTTGGTCGCAGCGCGATCCGGTGCACGCTCGAGCACATCGGCTATTTTGACGCCGAGCCGGCGCGGGGTCGCATAAACGGTGAACGCGGCCTCCTTACCCACTAATCCGCGCGCCGCCAACCCCCCGGCAATTCCAGATGCAAACGATTCACCCAGGCGCTTGAGCGCTTTTGGCGGTAACTCTTCCGTAAACAGTTCGACGAGCAAGTTGGCGTTCATGCGGTTTCACGCTCGCGCAATGCAGCCTGCATGCCCGCAAGATCGATGCCCAGCCGTTCCAGCTGGCCCGGCGGACACATCGGAAATTTAGCGCGCACGCGTGAGTCCAGATAAGCCTGCGAAACAGCGCGCGCGAGATTTCGAATTCGGCCAATATAGGCGGCGCGCTCAGTGACCGAAATAGCGCCGCGCGCATCGAGCAGATTGAACGTGTGCGCCGCCTTTAACACCATCTCGTATGCTGGTAGCGCCAGCTTTGCCACGATCAGATGTTTCGCTTCGCGTTCATAGTCGCTGAAATGCGTGAATAACATTTCAGCGTTTGAAGCTTCAAAGTTATAAGTCGACTGTTCGATCTCATTTTGATGATAAACATCGCCGTAACTGATTCGATCAGTCCATGCGAGCTCGAATATGCTTTCTTTCGCCTGCAGATACATGGCGAGGCGTTCTAGACCGTAGGTAATCTCGCCCGTTATAGGTTTGCAGTCGATGCCGCCGACCTGCTGGAAGTAAGTAAATTGTGTAACTTCCATACCGTTTAACCAGACCTCCCAGCCGAGACCCCATGCGCCAAGCGTGGGATTCTCCCAGTCATCTTCAACGAAGCGGATGTCATGCTTCTGGGGATCGATGCCGATGGCGACCAGGGAGCCGATATAAAGGTCGAGGATGTCGAGCGGCGAGGGTTTAAGCACGACCTGGTATTGATAATAATGCTGGAGGCGGTTCGGATTTTCGCCGTAGCGGCCGTCTTTCGGGCGGCGCGACGGTTGAACATACGCGGCGCGCCACGGCTCGGGACCGATCGCGCGCAAGAAGGTCGCGGTGTGCGACGTGCCGGCGCCAACTTCCATATCGTATGGCTGCAGCAATGCACAACCCTGCTGATCCCAGTATTGTTGAAGCCGCAGTATCAATTGCTGGAAGGTCAACATCGATTTTCGGCGTGCACTTAACGTGTTGGGAAGTCGCGCAGTTTACTGGTTCCACGGATAGCTAGCCACCCTCCGGCGAGTGCCAATAGCAATGAGAACAAGATAATCGGCAGATTGCCAAAGCGAACAAACGGCGTCGCGCCCGCATATCCCTGCACCTCGCCATCAACCGAGCCGGTCGCGAACTCGGGCGCCGACTTCACCACCCGCCCGCGCTGATCGATGATGGCGGTCATGCCGGTATTGGTCGCGCGCAGCATATAACGACCGGTTTCGAGCGCGCGGGTCTGCGAGATTTGCAAATGCTGGCGCGGCGCCACCGAGCGTCCGAACCAGGCGACGTTGCTTACGTTGACGAGCAACGTGGCCTGCGGCAATTGACGGATGATTTCAGCGCCAAACACATCTTCGTAACAAATATTGACGGCGACCCGCTGGCCGGCGACTTCGAGCGGCTGCTGATTCGCATCGCCGCGTCCGAAATCAAGCAGCGGAATATTTACCACATCGAAAAACCAGCCGAACAGGAATTTCAGCGGGATGAATTCACCGAACGGCACGAGATGCGATTTGCGGTAGGTCTGGGTTGGCGCCGTGCCGAGCGACAACACGCTGTTGTAATAATTATTCGTGCTGCTCGTTTCCGGCACGCCGATCAACACGTCACCGCCATTGCGGCGCGAATGTTCAGCGAGTGCCGCCAGATAATCGGGCGGCACCTCGTGCAGGAACAGGGGCAAGGCGGTTTCGGGCAACACGATGAGCCGCGCGCGACTGGCGACGACGAGGTCGTGATACGCCGCTAAAGTCGGCGCGATCCGGTCAGGCTGCCATTTGATGTCCTGCGGGATGTTGCCTTGCAAAAGGCTCACGCTGACGGGCGCGCCAGTAGGCGAGGTCCACTCCACTTGAAGGAGCGCATAGCCGCCAATCCATAGTGCGCCAAGCAAGCACGCCGACAGCCAGCGCGTACGCGTTGGACGGCCGGTCACCGTTGTATTCAAAGTGCCGTTGGATACGGTGCGCTGCGAAGACCATAGGGTCACCAGCAGCGCGGCGGTTAGTGCTGTTGCTAAAGTGACGCCGTAAACACCGACGACCGGTAGATAGCCTGCGAGCGGACTCGCGGGCACTTGCGAGTAGCCGAGCGCAAGCCACGGGAAGCCGGTGAATAACCAGCCGCGCACCCAGTCCGTAAGCGACCACAAGGCGGGCACCACGGCGAGCGTTGCAATCGACGAGCGCGGGCCAAGCGCGAAATAGATATAACCGATCGCGGCCGGATACGCGGCGAGGATGCAGCAAAACACCAACGTCAGAACGGCGGCGAGCAATGCCGGCATGGCGCCAAAGTCGTGCAGGCTCACATAAACCCAGCTCACACCGGCGAGAAAATAACCGAGGCCGAACACGAAACCGATGGCGGCGGCCTGACGCCGGTTGGACGCCCGCCGCCACAGCACGCTCAGCAATGCAAGCACTGCAATCAGCAGCGGATATAAACCAAACGGCTCGAATCCGGTTACACCCAGGACGCCAGCGAACGCTGCGAGCAGCAGGGGAGGGGTACGAAACAGCGCGCCGGTAACTGCGTTCACGCCGGGACTATTTCGCGCCGGGCGTTTTTTCGACCAGCAATAAATGCAGCCGGCGGCTGTCGGCGCGCAGAATCTTGAAGGTCAGATCATCGACGGTCAATTGGTCGCCGCGTTTCGGCATGCGGCCGAACTGCTTGAGCACCATGCCGCCCAAAGTATCGTGGTCTTCATCGTCATACTGGGTGCCGAAGATCGTATTGAACTTGGCGATTTCAGTCACCGCCTTAACCCGCCACGCGCCGCTCTTGTCGGGAATGATATCGTCCTCGGTTTCGTCGAAGTCGTATTCGTCCTCGATATCGCCGACGATCTGCTCGAGCACGTCCTCAATGGTCACGAGACCGGCTACGCCGCCGTACTCATCGACCACAATGGCCATGTGATTGCGGTTGGCGCGAAAATCCTTGAGCAGCACGTTGAGCCGTTTTGACTCCGGGATGAATACCGCGGGCCGCAGCATTTCGCGCACGTTGAATTCCTCCTCGCCCGCGTAATAGCGCAGCAAATCCTTGGCGAGCAGGATGCCGATCACATGGTCTTTGTCGTGCTCGATGACGGGAAAGCGCGAGTGGTTGGTTTCGATTACCAGTGGTATGAACTTGTCCGGCGGCTCGCTGATGTTAATCACATCCATTTGAGCGCGCGGAATCATGATGTCGCGCGCCTGCATTTCTGCAACCTGCAGCACGCCTTCGATCATCGATAACGCATCGCTGTCGAGCAAATTGCGTTCGTATGCCGAGCGCAATAGCTCGACCAGCTGGTCGCGGTCTTCGGGTTCGCGCATCAGCAGAGCGCCGACGCGTTCGAGCCAGGTGGGTTTGGGCTGCTCTTCTATCATGTCAGCGTTCGCCGGGATTGGCCGCGCGCATGCGTTGCAGCCGTCGCGCGTTTTTTATCCTGGGCGGGCATGGCGTCAAGGTACGGGTCGGGATATCCAAGCCGCGCGAGAATTTTCTTCTCGAGTTTTTCCATGTGCGTCGCTTCCGCTGCACTCACGTGATCGAACCCTTGCAAATGCAGCACTCCATGAATGGTGAGATGAGCATAGTGCGCGTCACGGCGTATGCCGCGCAGCAGCGCTTCCCGCGCAACGACGGGCGCGCAGATCGCGATGTCGCCTTCGAGCGGCCGGTGTTGCGAGTAGATGAATGTCAGCACGTTCGTCGCGTAGTCGCGTCCCCGGTAATTAAGGTTAAGTTCGCGCGCCTCGCGTTCGCCGACCAGGCGCAGGGTGATATTCGCCTTCCGGCGCAATGCAGCGCGAACCCAGCGGCGCAATTGGGCGGACGACGGCAGTTGTGCACAACGGGTGCCATACTGAACCGTGAGGGCCAGCTCAGGCGTCCGGCCCGGCTTGCGCTTTGGAGTGCCGCTCATAGGCGTTAACGATGCGCTGCACCAGCGGATGACGCACAACGTCGCTCGATTGAAAATGCGTGAACGCGATACCGCGCACGCGTTTAAGCACCGCGCTGGCCTCAACCAGCCCGCTTTTATGTCCACGCGGCAAGTCGGTTTGCGTCACATCGCCGGTCACGACCGCTTTGCTGCCAAAACCGATACGCGTCAAAAACATCTTCATTTGCTCGGGCGTGGTGTTCTGGGCTTCATCCAGAATCACGAAGGCCTGGCTTAATGTGCGTCCGCGCATGAAGGCCAGCGGCGCCACTTCGATCGCGCTGCGCTCAAGCTGCTTGGCGACTTTGTCGTAGCCCATCAGATCGTATAGCGCATCGTATAGCGGGCGCAGATAAGGATCGACTTTTTGCGCCAGATCGCCCGGCAAAAACCCCAGGCGCTCGCCCGCTTCCACCGCGGGGCGCACGAGCACGATGCGTTTCACGCTGTCGCGCTCCAGCGCATCCACTGCGCATGCGACCGCCAAATACGTTTTGCCCGTCCCCGCCGGACCGATCGCAAATGTGATGTCGTGCGCCTGGATTTGCTTGAGATAGCCAACCTGGCGCGGCGTGCGGCCATGCAAATCGGGACGGCGCGTTTTCAAATGCGGCGTATCACCAGCCATAGCCGGTTGAGCACGCGCTTCGATGAGGCCAAGTTGCACGTCTTCAACGGACAGAGTGTGCTTGGCTTGCACATAAAATTTTTCCAGCGCGGCCGCCGCTAATTGAGTTTGGCGAGGCTCGCCGGACAGCATGAAGCGCTCGCTGCGCCGCGCGATCACCACCTCAAAGGCGGTCTCAATCTGGCGCAAATTCTCATCCAGCACGCCGCATAAATTGGCGAGGCGCTGGTTGTCGACCGGCTCAAACGCTACTTCCAGTGGCTTCACGCGCTAACGAGAACTAGTTTGCCGCGCAAGCTATGCGACAGTGCGGCGGTAATTTTGACGTCAGTAAATTGGCCGATAAGGCTAGGCTCGCCGGTGAAATTGACGATGCGATTGTTGTCGGTGCGGCCTGCGAGATCGCGCGCATCTTTTTTGGACGCCCCCTCGACGAGTACTCGCTGCGTGGTGGCCACCATCGCGGTGCTGATGGTTCGGGCGTGGACGTCCAGCACTGATTGCAACTGCCGCAGCCGGGTGAGTTTCACTTCATGCGGTGTCTCGTCGGCGAGTGTTGCGGCCGGCGTGCCGGGACGCGGGCTGTAAACGAAGCTAAAGCTCGCATCGAACGCGACGTCGTCGATCAGCTTAAGGGTGGCCGCGAAATCTTCAGCGGTCTCACCTGGGAAGCCGACGATAAAATCAGAGGTGATTGAAATCTCCGGCCGGACTTTGCGCAGGCGGCGGACAATCGATTTGTACTCAAGCACGTTATAGCCGCGTTTCATCTGCGCGAGCACGCGGTCAGAACCAGACTGAACGGGGAGATGCACATGATCGACCAGTTGCGGCAGGCGCGCATATACGTCAATCAGGCGCTGCGTAAATTCGCGCGGATGCGAGGTGGTGTAGCGCAGGCGCTCGATGCCCGGAATTGCCGCGACGTATTCGAGCAACAGGGCTAGGTCGGCCGAATCTGCGTCATCCGGTACGCTGTCAGTTCGCACGCCGGATTCGTACTTCGAAATCACGCCGCGGTAGGCGTTCACATTTTGTCCCAAGAGCGAAATTTCTTTGACGCCCTGAGCGGCGAGTTCAGCGACTTCCGTCAGAATGTCGTCAAGTGGGCGGGACACTTCCTCGCCGCGCGTGTAAGGCACCACGCAAAAGGTGCAGTACTTGCTGCAACCTTCCATGATCGACACAAAGGCGCTGCCGCCCTCGACGCGAGCGGGCGGCAGGCAGTCGAATTTTTCAATTTCTGGAAATGAAATATCGACCTGCGGCTTACCAGTGGCGCGGCGTCGCGCAATCATCCCCGGCAATCGATGCAGCGTTTGTGGGCCAAATACAAGATCTACATATGGCGCGCGCTCGACGATCGCCGCGCCTTCCTGGCTCGCAACGCAGCCGCCGACACCCAGAATAAGATCGGGGCGCTGCTGTTTGAGGTGCTTGACGCGCCCAAGGTCGTGAAAAACTTTTTCTTGCGCTCGTTCGCGCACCGAACAAGTGTTAAAAAGAATGACGTCGGCGTCTTCGGGCGATTGAGTCGCCACCATTCCATACGCGGCGTTCAGGACGTCGGCCATCTTGCCCGAGTCGTATCCGTTCATCTGGCAACCGAACGTCTTGATGTAATACTTTTGCGGCACGCGAGGCTGGCTATTTGCGGCCGAATTGCGCTTGTTCTTGCGGCGTCAATATATAAATGCGCCCGATATCGCCGTTCATATCAGCGACCACTGCGACCTCCGCGCCAGGCGGCAACGCGTTGTGCACAATAGTCCGATTATTCTCGTCGTAAATCACGCCGCCCGGTGCAAGCTTCACCCGGGTGCCGTTAATATCTAAATAAGGTAGCGGATATTGTTGCTGCCCCACCGTCGTGCGTTTGGCATTCGCTGGGAGCGTTCGGACCTGCGCATGCGATAAGCCGGTCGCCAGCAGGAGCGCCGCGATTGTCGCCGGTAAAATTTTACGTAGGTTGTGAGTCGGATACTTCAAGCGCAATCTAAAGCCTTTTAAATCAGATATCTGCATTATAACTTAGCCGCTAACTTGGCGGGTAAGAAGGGTTTCTGTGCGCCGAATTAACACGCCAACTTTGGCGCAGATTTGGTGGTTGCCTTAAAAGAGGGCTTGCGGTTTGCAAACCCTCTTCCGCCCAAAATGGTGGTGATGGGTGGAATTGAACCACCGACCTTGGCGTTATGAGTGCCACGCTCTAACCGACTGAGCTACATCACCAATTCGCGAATTTTCGTAGCCCCGGCCGGGGCAGTCAATCGGCCAGTGCCTCAAACCATTGCCGCCGTTCGATTTTTCAATCAGTTTAGCGCGTGCTCACATTGGCCCGGGCACTTGCAGTGAAGGCGCGGGAGTCTAGGTTTCGACCCCTGATTTGTCAACATTTCCCGTTTATCGCCGGGCGCAGACCGCCGGGCGGCGTGTTTTGCGGCCTTATACTTAGGCCCTTAAACTGCCGCTCTCGAATGATCCCGAAAAGCTTATGGATTTTGATTTAATTGTCATTGGTGCGGGCCTGGTAGGCGCCAGCTTCGCGCTCGCGCTGCAAACCGCCGGGCTGCGAATTGCGGTGGTCGATAGCTCCGTGCCTTCAATGTCCGTTGAGCGTGACGACTGGGACAGTCGTATTTACGCAATCAGCCCCGGCAGCGAGGAATTCCTGCAGCAATGTGGCGCGTGGCAAATGCTGGATACCGCGCGTTTAAGCGCGGTCGAAGATATGCAGGTGATTGGCGACGATGAAACCTCGGTGCTTAATTTCGGTGCGTACGCCGCAGGCATGCGCGAACTCGCAATCATCGCTGAAAGCCGTGAACTGCAGAGCGCGCTATGGCAGGCACTGATAAAGGCCCACCACGTCACCGTTATTGCACCTGCAGCGTGTCATGAACTGGTTCTGGAAAAATCAGCCGTGCGACTGTCTCTCGCTGACGGACGTATTTTGCGCGCGCAGCTGATCGTCGGCGCCGACGGCGCCGATTCATGGGTACGCACGCAGGTGGGTATAAAAGTGGACACACGGCCCTATGCGCAAACAGCAGTGGTCGCCAATTTCGCTACTGAGCAGGCACATCGCGGCGTCGCGACACAGTGGTTCCAGCGTACAGGGGTGCTCGCATTGTTGCCGTTGCCCGGCGCGCGGGTTTCGATGGTGTGGTCAACCGCGACCGCGCACGCTGAGGAGTTGCTGGCTCTTGACCCGGCGTCACTCGCCCTGCGAGTCGGGGCAGCGACTCACGGCGTGCTCGGCGACCTGCGCGTGATCACGCCGGCGGCAGCGTTCCCATTGCGCATGCAACGCGTGCAGCGCCTCATATTGCCGCGCCTGGCCCTGATCGGCGACGCTGCGCATAATGTGCACCCGCTGGCGGGCCAGGGCGTCAACCTCGGATTTCGCGATGCACGCGAACTAGCGCGCGTATTGACTGCGCGCGGCGCGCAGACCGACTGCGGCGATTTCGCCTTATTGCGGCGTTATGAGCGCGCCCGCAAAGAAGATATCGCAACCATGCAGTTGACGACGGATGCCTTGCAGCGTTTGTTCAATAGCGACAATGCGCCCCTCGCAAAGCTGCGCAACTTTGGGCTGCGGCTGGTGAATCGCCAGCCAGCGCTCAAGAACCTTTTGATACGCCAGGCAGTCGGATAGTGTGCGTTTTAATATCAACCCTTGTTAAGGAACATCATGAATAAAGCCATTTCAACCCTGATTTTTCTGGCGTTTGCCTGTGCGAGCATAGGCGCCGGCGCCAGCGAGGCAACGGTGAAGGCCGCCCTGCTCAAAAAATATCCTGAAGTGCCGGTCGATACCGTGACCAAGACACCGGTCGCTGGAATTTATGAGGTGTTTAGCAATGGCCAAATGATCTACACGGATGAGAACGCAAACTATCTTTTCGTCAATGCGAACCTGATCGACACTGAGAAAAAAACCAACTTGACCGAGGAGCGCATGGGTAAGTTAACCGCGATCCGCTTTGACCAGTTGCCGCTTAATCTCGCGGTCAAGAAGGTTAAGGGCAAGGGCACGCGCAAGCTCGCCTATTTCGCTGATCCCAATTGCGGCTACTGCAAAAAATTCGAGCAGGATCTCGCCAAAATCAACGATGTGACGCTGTATGTTTTTCTGTATCCCGTGCTGGGCCAGGATTCGCTCGATAAAGCGAAGTCAATCTGGTGCTCTAAAGACAAAATCAAGGCGTGGGACGATCATCTCGTCAATAACATTGCCCCGACTGCGGCGGGGACTTGCGACACGTCGGCGATCGACAAGACGATTGCATTTGGCAAGCAAAAGAATATTTCTGGTACGCCGACCATGTTCTTCGCGGATGGGCAGCGGGTGCCTGGTGCGATCCCCGGCGAAATGATTGAGCAGCGTCTGGCTGCTGCCAAATAAAAAACCATCCGCGACCGGCGTTAAACCCGGCGCAATCGGTGAAGCGGAAACAGGGATGGACGCAACGCTAACGTTATTCCGGGTCGAGACGCCAGCCTTCGATCCGGTCACGACTCGCGCGTGGATGCGCCTGATCAAAGCATTCACGCTGTCGTTTTTGCTGCACATCGCGTTGCTCGTCGGTTTGCCGGTCAACCCAACGGGTGGTGTGCCGCAGATGGTCTCGACGATCACTGCGCGTCTCGAACCAGTTGCCGTCAATACCGAAGCGGCCGCCGGGGATGTAATAGTGATTCCCGACAGCGCACCAGATCCTGTCGTAGTCATACCATCAAAATCCGTCGACGTTAAAACCGCGGACAAACCAGACCAGTCGCGCGCCAAAGAAGCAGGCCCTTCGCCGAGCACCGGCATCGAGGTTCCGTTCATTCGCGACCCGACTTATTATCCTGCGAAGCAACTCGATATCTATCCACAACCGCTCGGCCAGATCCGGCTCGATTATCCCGAAGCGGCAACCAGCGCCAAACTAGACGGCCGCGTATTGGTGCTGCTGTTGATCGATGAGTTCGGCATGGTCAACGACGCGTCGATTGTGGAGTCGCAGCCCGAAGGATATTTTGAAGACGCCGCATTAGCGGTCTTTCGCGCAGCCCGCTTTTCACCGGCCCAGAAATTCGGCCATGCGGTAAAGAGCCGCGTCTTGCTGCAGGTCAAATACTTGTTCGGCCAGTCGGCCGGCGCGATGCGTTAAAGCTTCAATTAGCGGCGGGCACCGGAAAACCGTTCGGCAGCAGTACCCACATCCTGCCGCTTTGACGCATGCGGCCCGCCAGCGTGGCGGCTTCTTCGCCGAACCCCCAAAAAAAATCCGCGCGCACCGGCCCGCGAATTGCGCCGCCAGTGTCTTGCGCCACCATCAAGCGGTTAAGCGGCTGGCGCGCGTTCGGCATCGTGGTGGCTAAAAACACCGGCGCCCCCAATGGTACATAGCGCGCGTCGACCGCGATGCTGCGCCGTGCAGTCAACGGCACGCCGAGCGCACCAACCGGTCCGGGGAGGTCGCGCGGCATCTCGCGAAAGAACACATAGCTTGCGTTGTAATTGAGCAGTTCCTGGAGCCGCTCGGGGTTTTGTTTCGCCCATGACTTGATACCTTGCATCGATGCTTTCTCGAGCGGCAAATCGCCGCGATCGACCAGTAACCGGCCGATCGAACGATACGGGTAGCCATTTTGGTCTGCATAGCCGAGCGCAATCGTATCCCTGCCGTCAAGCTTGACGCGTCCCGAACCCTGAATCTGCATAAAGAAAAGCTCAACCGAATCTTCGACCCACGCGAGCTCCTTGCCCGCTACCCGCGCCGCGCCGGTTTCGATTTGCGCGCGATTGAAGTACGGTATGACGCGCTTGCCATCGATGCGCCCGCGCAGACGCATGTTTCTAAGCTCCGGATAAACTTCGCCAAGATCTATAACCAGCAAATCGTCAGGCACTCCATACACTGGTACGTGGTAGCGCGCGCTACGTTTGCGGCTTCCGTTGAGCAATGGTTCGTAATAGCCGGTCACCAGTCCGCTATCGCTGCCGTCTGTATTGATGACCTGATACGGCGTAAAGTTGTTTTCGAAAAAACGGAAAGCCGTTTCGCGCGATGGCTCGCTCATGCCCGCCGCCATGCTGCACACGGATTGCCACGCGCCCTGATTTTTGAGGGTGCCGCAACTCGCCATAAACGCGCCCCAGGCAAGCTGCGGGCTGTCTTCCCGCCAGCTCGGGATTGCATCCCACGTTGTAGCCCGCAATGCACTCGCCGGAGCCGGCGGCTTGATTGCGGGGATGTCTACCGTGGGTGCGGGAATTGACGGCGGCGCCGGAGGTGGAACCGGGATTGCGACGGGCGGCACAGGCGCCGGGGCCGGCGGCACGGGTGGTTTTGGCGGCAATAGCGTTTCACACGCCGCGAGCAACACAACAACGATGACGGCGAGACAGCGGGGTATGATTGACTGCAGCGAATACATGAAACTCAGGCGACGTTCGATGTGCCGCAGTATATAACAGCAAATTTTATCGGCGATAAGCCAATCCCCTAACATGTTGTGGTTACTTCTCGAAGCGGGCCTCGCGCTCGCCATATTGATCTTCATCGTGTGGTGGACGTGGCCAAAAAAACCGCCCGATCGCAAAGCGTAAATACGCTGATCGCGATTGTTCCGCACGTTCCGCCAAGCGCCTTAATGCAGTACGCGTGGTATCGACAAAGTAAATTCGGGAATCGGTGCATCAAATTGCAGGCCATCGTCGCCGACCATCTGATAGGTCCCGCGCATGGTGCCCACCGGCGTCGCGATCGCGGTGCCGCTCGTATATTCAAAGCTCTGCTCCGGCCGCAAGATCGGCTGCTCGCCAACAACGCCGGGCCCGCGCACTTCCTGCGACTGATTGTTCGCGTCCGTGATGATCCAGTGGCGGCTGATCAATTGCGCTGCAATCGTGCCGGTATTTTTAAGCGTGATCGTATACGCGAAAACATAGCGGCTGCGTTCGGCATCTGACTGCTCGGCAATGAAGGTCGTGCGCGTCGATACAGTGATTTCATATTTTTTATCGGAGGCCATTCGTCTTATTCTTTAGGTCAAAAAGGGTAAGACTCATTGCACACTATTTTTGGCGGCGCTGCAATACGAGCGTGCGTGCCGGCTATCGGCAAAATAGCATTACCGGTTAGAATCCCGCGATGTACCGCATAGCGCCCAGCATACTGTCGGCTGATTTCGCCAAGCTTGGCGACGAAGTGAAAAGCGTCGTTGCCGCCGGCGCCGACTTGATCCACTTTGATGTGATGGACAACCATTACGTGCCGAATCTGACCATCGGCCCGCAAGTCTGCGCGGCACTGCGCCCGCACACCACCGCCGCCATCGATGTACACCTGATGGTGAAGCCGGTCGATCGCATCATTCCGGATTTTGCCAAGGCCGGCGCCAACATCATTTCATTTCACCCGGAAGCGTCCGAGCACATTGACCGGACAATCTCGCTCATCCACGAGCAGGGCTGTAAAGCGGGTCTCGTCTTCAATCCCGCGACGCCGCTCGATTACCTCGATTACGTCATCGATAAGCTGGACTTGATCCTCATCATGTCGGTGAACCCCGGTTTTGGCGGTCAGCAATTCATTGCCGGTGCACTGCTTAAACTGCAGGCCGCGCGCGCCCGCATCGCAGCCAGCGGGCGCGACATCTGGCTTGAAGTCGATGGCGGCATCAAAATTGACAACATCGCGGACGCTGCGCGCGCCGGCGCCGACACATTTGTCGCCGGATCGGCGATTTTTGGCGCTGGGAATTACGCGGCAACGATAAAAAAAATGCGCGGCGAACTGGCCAAAGTGTAGGCGTTTTTATGCGCATGCCGGGCAGCGGCCGGCTGTTTTTTTGTACCGCAATGAATGCGGCTCATCGATCTCACACCTGACAATTTTATGCAAAAAATCCAATTCCCGCTGCCGGTCAAAGCCGTCATGGTCGATCTCGACGGCACGATGCTCGACACTGTTGCAGACCTCGCTGCGGCAGTTAACCTGATGCTTGCGAAACTCGGGCGTAGTTCGCTGGACGAAGCGCTGGTGCGCAATTTTGTCGGCAAAGGTATTCCCAATCTCGTGCAGCGATCCCTTGCGGGCAATCTGCAAGGTGAGGTTGACGCGGCGCTCTTCGAGCGTGCTTTGCCGGTCTATCTCGACTGCTATGAAAGCGTGAATGGTCAACATACGCTGCTGTATCCGGGCGTTCGCGATGGGCTCGATGCGTTCAAAAGGGCGGGCTTCCCGCTGGTGTGCGTTACCAATAAGTCAGCGCGGTTCACATTGCCATTGTTGCGTCAAATGCAGCTCGCGGATTATTTTGTGCTGGTCGTCGCGGGCGATACGCTGCCGAAGAAAAAGCCGGATCCGCTGCCGCTCACGCATGCGTGTAAGGAACTCGGCATTGCGCCGCGCGACATGCTCATGATAGGCGACTCGTTAAACGACACAATCGCCGCGCGGGCGGCAGGCTGCCCGGTATTTTGCGTGCCGTACGGCTACAACGAGGGGCTCGATGTACGTCAGTTGGACGTTGATGCTATAGTTGAAACGTTGGTGGAAGCGGCCACCTTGATCACCAAATCATGACCCCGCTGCCCAGCGAAAGAACGATCGTTTGCGCCACCCGGCGGCTTCGTCCGTGGCGCAATAAACCGGCGAGCCGGCGCGCGTAACACGCGCATTGCCGGCGTTTCTTTTGCCTGTTTTCATGGAGTGGCGTCATGACAGAAGCACAATTCGATCAGCTTGCGGCCGAGGGATATAACCGCATCCCGCTGGTGCTCGAAACTTTCGCCGACCTTGATACACCGCTCTCGGTCTACCTGAAGCTCGCCAACCAGCCGCACACCTATCTGCTCGAATCGGTGGTCGGCGGCGAGCGGTTTGGCCGCTACTCCTTCATCGGCCTGGCGGCCGATACACGCATCGAAGTGCGCGGTTATGAGTGCAGCGAATTCGAAGGCGGCAAGCTAAAACGCAGCGCACGGTGCGACGATCCGTTGCAATTCGTTGAGCAATATCACGCGCGATTCAAGGCGGCGCCGCAAGCCGGGTTGCCGCGTTTTTGCGGTGGGTTGGTCGGCTATTTTGGTTATGACACGGTGCGCTACATCGAGCGCCGGCTTGCCAAGTCGCAGAAGCCCGACCCGCTCAACGTGCCTGACATTCTGCTCGTGTTGTCAGAAGAACTCGCGATCGTCGACAATTTGTCGGGAAAATTAACGCTGGTCGTGTACGCCGATCCGGCGCGCGACGGCGCCTACCGCGCGGGCCGAAGCCGGCTTGCCGAACTGCTTAAAAAATTGCGCGCCCCGCTCGGCATACCCGCGGAAGTCGCGGCCACATCGGAGCCCGCCGTGTCCGGCTTTGGCGAGGCCGCCTATCTTGCGGCGGTCGACCGCGCAAAGCGCTACATATTCGATGGCGACATCATGCAGGTCGTGCCGTCGCAGCGCATGTCGAAGCGTTTCAAAACCACGCCGCTTGCGCTGTATCGCGCGCTGCGCACGATCAATCCGTCACCCTACATGTTCTATTTTGATTTTGGCGATTTTCACGTCGTCGGCGCGTCGCCTGAGATCCTCGTGCGGAGGGAGGGCGATGCAATCACCGTGCGGCCTATTGCCGGCACCAGGCGGCGCGGCAAAACAGCCGAAGAAGATGCGGCCCTCGCCACCGAACTGCTCGCCGATGCGAAAGAGCGCGCCGAACACATCATGCTGGTCGATCTCGGCCGCAATGATATCGGGCGCGTCGCCCAAACCGGCAGCGTGCGTGTCACCGAGCGCATGGTAATCGAGCGCTATTCGCACGTAATGCATATCGTGTCTAACGTCGAGGCCAAACTAAAACCGGGCCTGACCGCGATCGACGTGTTACGCGCGACTTTTCCCGCCGGAACAGTCAGCGGCGCGCCCAAGGTGCGGGCGATGGAAATCATCGATGAACTCGAGCCGGTCAAGCGCGGTGTCTACGCCGGCGCCGTCGGCTATCTTGGCTTTAACGGCGATATGGATGTCGCGATCGCTTTGCGCACCGCGGTCGTCAAGGACGGCATGCTGCATGTGCAGGCCGGCGGCGGCGTGGTGGCCGATTCGGTGCCGCAAGCAGAATGGCAGGAAACGCAGAGTAAGGCGCAGGCTTTGCTCCGTGCGGCCGAAATGGCGGAAGCCGGACTGGACAGCAGGGTCGAATGAAACGGCGCGGCTCGGGTCGCGCGTCCGGTGATTAAGCCGGCACCATCGCGAATGTAACTCGGGTCGGAAACTTCCTCTGCGTCGCGGGCACTTGCGCGGGCACGGTCAACTGCAGCGGAGCGACGCCGTGCGAGACCACGCAGTTTACTTACACGCTGCCGCCCGTGGGCGGCGTTGAGCGTCCGCAGGCCTTGAGTTACACTGGGTTCCATGCAAATTAATCGCATCCGCCCGAAACAGTCTATACGTACAACCCGATGGCGTTAGACCGCAGCGCGCGCCTCAAGCGGGCTGCCCCCGGTATTTTCTGAGCTGCTTTTTCCGCTGATTGCGGCAAAGCGTTCGCCAGACGGGTCAATTGCAACTCAGCCAAACAACATAAAATTCGACGACCAGGCTTTGCCATGCTGCTGATGATCGACAATTACGATTCCTTCACGTACAACCTCGTTCAATATTTTGGCGAGCTTAAGCAAGACGTCGCGGTTTATCGCAACGATGAGATCACGCTCGAACAAGTTGCAGCATTGAAGCCGCAGCATATTGTTATCTCTCCCGGGCCGTGCACGCCAAACGAGGCGGGCATTTCGGTGCCGCTCATCAAAGAGTTTGCCGGTAAGTTGCCGATACTCGGCGTATGCCTCGGCCACCAGGCGATCGGCCAGGCGTTCGGCGGCAAAATTGTGCACGCAAAGCAAGTGATGCACGGCAAGACTTCGGCAGTCCGGCACAATTCGGATAGCGTATTCCGCAATTTACCGAATCCGCTGCAGGCCACGCGCTACCACTCGCTCGTGATCGAGCGTGCGAGCCTGCCCGACTGCCTCGAAGTGACAGCGTGGACGGACGATGGAGAAATCATGGGGGTCAGGCATCGCGAACTCGCCGTCGAGGGTGTGCAGTTTCACCCCGAGGCAATCCTGACTGAGAGCGGACACGCGTTGCTCGCTAATTTTCTGCAAGGGTGTGCGCGATGACGCCGCAAGAGACCATGACACCAGAAGAGTCCGTGACGCCGGGCGTAATCATGACACCGCAAGCGGCGCTTACCCGCATTATCGAGCACCGTGAAATCTTTCATGAGGAAATGCTGTCGCTGATGCGGCAAATTATGAGTGGTGAAGTGTCGCCTACATTGATTGCCGCGATCATTACCGGGCTGCGCGTCAAAAAAGAAACCATCGGCGAAATCGCCGCCGCCGCGCAGGTCATGCGCGAGTTCGCGACCAAAGTTCCTTTGCGCGGCGATGAGCGGCTGGTCGATACCTGTGGAACCGGCGGCGATTCGGCGCACAGCTTTAACATTTCAACCGCCGCCGCATTTGTGGCAGCGGCGGCCGGCGCTAAAGTGGCGAAACATGGCGGCCGGTCGGTGTCGAGCAAGTCGGGCAGCGCCGACGTGCTTGAAGCGCTCGGCGCCAACATCAATCTCTCACCGGAGCAGGTCGCGCAATCGATCAGGGAGACCGGGGTAGGGTTCATGTTTGCGCCCAATTACCACAGCGCGATGAAACACGCAGGCCCGGTGCGCAAGGAGCTCGGCGTGCGCACGATATTTAACATCCTCGGGCCGCTCACTAATCCGGCCGGCGCGAAGAATCAGGTTATGGGTGTTTTTCATCCCGATCTCGTCGGCATCCAGGCCCACGTGCTGCAGCGCCTGGGCAGCCGCCACGTAATGATCGTGCACGGGCGCGAAAGTCTCGATGAGATTTCGGTCGCCGGGCCGACTTTAGTCGGCGAGCTCAAGGACAACGCTGTGCGCGAGTACGAAATCAAACCCGCCGACTTCGGCCTCGACACGCATGACTCTGCGGCAATTCGGGTCGACGGCGCCGAGCAATCCAAAGCGATGCTGCTCGGTGCGCTTGAAAACCACCCCGGCGCCGCGCGCGATATCGTCGCCCTCAATGCCGGCGCCAGCATCTATGTGGCAGGCCTCGCCGATAGCCATGCGGGCGGCGTGCGCATTGCGCTCGCATTGATAGAAAGCGGTGCTGCGCGCAAAAAAGTCGATCAGTTCGTCAAGTTCACGCGCAGTCCATCGGAGTCGTGCTGATTCCTATTATTTTTGGGAAGTGCATGCGGCGAGACGCGGAATGCTGCTTTGCGTGTTGCCGCGTAAATAGTGTCGCTTAAAACATGCCCGACATCCTGCAACGCATAATTTCGGTAAAAGCCGCCGAGATCGCCGCCGCCAAAATACGTCGTCCGCTGTCGGCGCTGCGCATTGCCGCCGCGGCGATGCCGGCACCGCGCGACTTTGTCGGCGCACTTCGCGCGAAAGTCGCTGTTGGGTTACCCGCTGTCATCGCCGAAATAAAAAAGGCGAGCCCAAGTCGCGGTGTGTTGCGCGAAAATTTCTACCCCGCCGCAATTGCTGCTGGCTATGCTGCGCATCATGCGGCGTGCTTGTCGGTCCTGACGGACGAGCAGTTTTTTCAGGGCAGCGCCGATCACCTGCGGCAGGCGCGCGCCGCCTGCGTCCTACCCGTTTTGCGCAAGGATTTTATGCTCGAGGCCTACCAGGTCTATGAGGCATGTGCGATGGGCGCCGATTGTATTTTGTTAATTGTCGCCGCGCTCACCGCGAGGCGAATGGTGGAACTCGAGGCAATCGCGACCGATCTCGGCATGGCGGTTCTCGTTGAAGTGCATAACGCAGAGGAGCTCGAACGCGCGCTTAAGCTTAAAACGCCGTTGATCGGCATCAATAACCGCAACTTGCGCACATTCGAAACGCGGCTCGACGTGACGCTGGGATTGCTTAAGCATACGCCGGAGGATCGGATCGTCGTTACCGAGAGCGGAATTTTGCTGCCGGACGATGTCCAACTCATGCGCGCGAACAAAGTAGACTGTTTTCTTGTCGGAGAGGCGTTTATGCGCGCGAACGATCCGGGGCTCGAACTGGCGCGCTTGTTTGCCATGCCCGCTAACTGAAATACTGAGGGACGCCATGTTGGACCTTGACCGCGTTATCACTGCCTTTGACACCGGGCTGCGCACGTTGCTCGCACCTGCGCATAGCGCTCGTGCGGTGCCCGGCGAAGCTCTGGCCGAACCTGCGATGACCGTGACTGAGCGTGATCTCGCCGCTTCGCTGATGCGGGTCAATCACACCGGCGAGATCTGCGCGCAAGCGCTATACCAGGGGCAGGCATTGACCGCGCGCAATGCCGACGCGCGCGCCGCGCTCGAACAGGCGGCCGCCGAAGAAACAGATCACCTCGCATGGACCGCGCAGCGCATAGACGAGCTTGGCGGGCGCGCAAGTTATCTCAATCCGCTTTGGTACGCGGGCTCCTTTGCACTCGGCGCGGCCGCGGGTTTGCTGGGCGACAAGTGGAACCTGGGATTCCTCGCTGAAACGGAGCGCCAGGTCGAAGGCCATCTCGAAGGTCATCTCGACCGGTTGCCGGCACAGGATGAAAAAAGTCGCGCAATTGTCAATGAGATGAAAGTCGACGAGGCGCGCCATGCGCGCACCGCAATCGACCATGGCGCGGCCGAATTGCCGGCACCGGTTAAAGCCGCGATGAAATTAGGTTCGCGCATCATGACGCGCACTGCATATTGGATCTGAACCTTCGGCGTGAATTTTCGATTTGAAGTTACAATATGAAAGACGCCCCTTTCATTTACTCCCGCTCAGAGCCTGTTTCAGATGATTTGGAAACAGGCTCTTATTATTAGCCCCGACATGAAACGAACAGACGCACTCAAGCAATTGCTCGCCGAACGTATCGTCATCCTCGACGGCGCGATGGGTACCATGATCCAGGGCTATAAACTCGACGAAGCCGGCTATCGTGGTGAGCGCTTCGCAGATTTCAGGCAAGATTTGAAAGGCAACAACGATCTGCTGACGTTGACCCAGCCAACGATTATTCGCGAAATACACGCGCAGTATTTCGCGGCCGGCGCCGATGTGATCGAGACCAATACTTTTAACTCAACCGCGATCGCGCAGGCTGATTACGCGCTCGAACATCTGGTGCATGAGCTCAACTTCGAAGCGGCGAAGCTGGCGCGCTCGGTTGCCGATGAAGTCGAAATAAAGGAAGGACGGCCCTGCTTCGTCGCCGGAGCGTTGGGCCCCACCAACCGCACCGCGTCAATTTCACCGGACGTCAACGACCCGGGATTTCGCAATGTCACGTTCGACGAACTCGTCGCGACCTATACCGAAGCGATGCACGGACTTGTCGAAGGCGGCGTCGACCTGCTGCTCGTCGAAACCATTTTCGACACGCTGAACGCGAAGGCCGCGCTGTTCGCGATCGATCAGTATTTTGACGACCACGGAATCCGGCTGCCAATTATTATCTCCGGCACGATCACGGACGCCTCGGGCCGCACGCTGTCGGGTCAGACGACCGAAGCATTTTGGAATTCGATGCGCCATGCGCAACCGCTCGCGATCGGGCTTAACTGCGCACTCGGCGCACAGCTCATGCGGCCATACATCGAGGAACTCTCGCAGGTTGCCGACACCCACGTGTCCGCGTATCCGAACGCCGGTCTGCCCAATCCGCTGGCCGAAACGGGCTATGACGAAACGCCGGCCTACACCGCGAGCCTCATCAGAGAATTTGCGCAGAGCGGTTTCGTGAATCTGGTCGGCGGTTGCTGTGGCACGACGCCCGCGCACATTCAGGCGATCGCCGAGGCCGTGCGCGGCATCGCGCCGCGCAAAATACCCGCGATCGAAAAACGCACGCGACTCTCTGGACTCGAGCCGCTCAACATCGGCGACGATTCACTGTTCGTCAACGTCGGCGAGCGCACCAATGTCACGGGCTCGAAAGCGTTTTCACGGCTGATTCTCGCCGGCGACTATGCGGCCGCGCTGTCGGTGGCGCGCCAGCAGGTGGAAAACGGCGCGCAGATCATCGACGTCAACATGGACGAGGCGATGCTCGATTCGAAGGCCGCGATGACGACCTTCCTGAAGCTGATCGCGGCCGAGCCTGATATTTCGCGCGTGCCCGTCATGATCGATTCCTCCAAATGGGAGGTCATCGAGGCGGGGCTCAAGTGCGTGCAGGGCAAATGCGTGGTCAATTCGATCAGCATGAAGGAAGGCGAAGAAGAGTTCGTCAAGCACGCGACGTTGGCGCGTCGCTACGGGGCGGCAGTCGTGGTGATGGCGTTCGACAAAAAAGGCCAGGCCGACACGCTCGAGCGGCGGCGTGAAATCAGCCGGCGCTCATACGACATCCTCGTCGACGATGTCGGTTTTTTGCCCGAAGATGTGATCATCGATCCGAACATTTTCGCGATCGCGACCGGCATCGAAGAGCATAGCAATTACGGCAAGGATTTCATTGCGGCGACGCAGTGGATACGCGAGAACCTGCCGTACGCGAAGATCAGCGGCGGGCTGTCGAATATTTCATTTTCGTTCCGCGGCAACGACGGCGTGCGCGAGGCGATTCACACGGCGTTCCTCTATCACGCGGTGAAGGCCGGCCTCACAATGGCGATCGTCAATGCGGGGCAGATCGGCGTCTACGACGAGATTCCCAAGGATCTGCTCGAGCACGCCGAAGACATTATCTTTAACCGGCGGCCCGATGCCGCCGAGCGCATGGTGAAATTCGCCGAGTCGGTCAAAACCGGCGGCAAGGCGCAGGTCGAAGATCTCGAATGGCGCAAAGGGACCGTTGAAGCGCGTCTCACGCATGCGCTCGTGCGCGGCATCACCGATTTCGTCGTTGCGGATACTGAAGAAGCGCGCCAGAAAATGGAGCAGTCCGGCGGCCGGCCGATCCAGGTTATCGAAGGCCCGTTGATGGACGGCATGAACGTCGTCGGCGATTTGTTCGGTGCGGGCAAAATGTTTTTGCCGCAGGTTGTTAAAAGCGCGCGAGTCATGAAGCAGGCAGTTGCGCATCTGATTCCCTACATTGAAGCGGAGAAAGCCAGATCGGGTGACGTGCGGCCCAAGGGCAAGATTCTGCTCGCGACCGTTAAAGGCGACGTGCACGACATCGGCAAAAACATCGTCGCCGTCGTGCTTCAATGCAACAACTACGAAGTCGTCAATTTGGGCGTGATGGTGCCGTGGACCAAGATCGCGCAGGTGGCGCGCGACGAGAAATGCGACATCATCGGACTCTCCGGCCTGATCACGCCCTCGCTTGAAGAAATGGCGCACAACGCGCGCGAGATGGAGCGCGAAGGTTTTCAAATACCGCTGCTCGTCGGTGGCGCGACGACTTCGCGCACACATACGGTCGTCAAGATCGCGCCCGGTTACCACGGTCCGGTGATCTGG
>JANYCE010000249.1 GCA_025360445.1 Betaproteobacteria bacterium | reverse complement strand
ACCACTTGCTTGACCGCAATCACCACGCCTTTAAGCACATTTTTTGGCTCACCCATTTGGTAACCTCTTCAATCTTCTAAAAACCCGCATGTATGCTCATTCTGCATTAAATTTTTGAAGTTCAACTGAGGTATTTAGGATGAATGTGCTCGGCCAGCGCCGGAAGGAAGTGGCGCACCGTCTTGTACTTGGCGTCCAGTTCCTGGTAGTACACATTGTCGGCCGGGCGAATGAGTTTGTTGACGCCAGCGAGCGCCAGGGCAAGAGCGTCAGGCGTAATACGTGCGAACAGCTGGGTACGCAGCTCGGTGTCCGGCACGCTGGTGTCGAGCAGGAGTTGGCAGGCGCTGGCCAGCGTTGCCGCCGCCGCATCCAAGTCCTTGAGCGAGCGCAGGCGCGATTTCTTATCGGCCTTCACGGCATCGCCAAAGAGTTCACGGAGGATAACTTCAAGCACTTCCAAGGCATCGTCCTGCGCCGATGCTTCAAGGCAGTGCACGAACGCGACCAGGGTGGCCAGGCGGCGCAGCTCCGGAAGGCGCAGGATCGCGCTGGCCTTGGCGGCACCGGCAAACCGCGCAAGGGCCGCGACGCGGGTGGCAGGGATGCGCGTGGCGGCAGGCAGGCGTATACCAAGCTCACGCACCGATTGCAGGCGCATCAGCGCCAGACTCATCGACCGGCTGCTGGCAACGACTGGTCCGGTGCGCAAGCGGTCCAGCGGTGAATTCCGGCTTCCCCCGGAAGACACCAGGAGGCCTTCCAGCCGCGTTTGCTGGTCCAAGCTAATCCCACTGCCAAGCGAGCGCCACAAACGCTCCTCGACGCGGCTGCGTAGGCGTGCAACGTAGCGTTCCAGGGTCGTACAGCCCGGCAGCAATACCTTATGCGTCACCAGCCACGTCGTGGCGCGCTCGAACAGCACACTCGGCCGGTCGGTGCCGGTCCAGCAAAGGGCATACAGCCACCGGGTCAGGCGAAAAGCGATCAGGGGTTCCGTGAAATCGACATAGCCGTAGGATGCGCGAATTTCAGCCGCATGCTGCCAGCGCTGTTCACCAGCACTGTAGGCGTTCGCCTTGTCCAGCGCCTCGATGCGCAACTGCTTGGCCACCGTCCGCAGCACGGGCTGGGGCACCGCCAACGGGTCTTCAAGGAATGTTCCAAGGTAGCGCACTGTGCCAAGCTGAACGGCGAAGCCGAGCCGGTTGTGTGCGCCGCGCTTTTGCGCGATCAGCGCATGGTCGGTATCGTCCAGGTGGAAATACCGGGCGAGGTCATGGGGCGATGGCGGACCGGCGTAGCGGCCGTAGTTTTCGCGCTGGTCGTTCGAGAGAAAGCTGACTGGCATGAGTTCTCCTGCTGAGCTGGGACCGCGCCATTATGCCGTGTCCCGCTCGATCCCCCTTGCATCGTCGTTCGTCGTCGCATACCATAGCTCCACCACTCATCCCTCGCGGCGTCATTCAGTTGGCCTTTGCTTGGGACGAAAAAGCCGCTCACGTGGGCGGCTTTTTCACGTCAGGCCGGTAGATCAGTCTTGAAACGGTCTGGCAACTCGGTGCGCAGGCGTTTTACAACGTGAAGCACGTGGGTCCGAGTATAGAGCGCGCGCAGCGCCACCAGACCGCCATTTTCGTAAAGAGCGGCGAGTTCATCAAGCGTGCGCCTCGGCTCGGAATATGCCTTGTCTTTGACTTCTTTGACCCATCGCAGATACCGCTTACTGCCCAGCTCTGTAGCAAGAGTGGTTTGACGAATCTCCCATTCGCCAGTCTGCCTTGTACCGTGCAAGGCTTCACGCGCCGATTCCTCCGTCACGAAGAAATGCTCGTCAAGCTCCGGATAGGATTTCAGCGCGCCGTCAGGCGTCACGAACAATGGCGCCGAGAATTTGCGGCGTCGCCCGCCTTCCAGTGCCGCGCATGGGCCCCCAGCGCTGCTAACGCACTCGACGCAAAAACGAGTATCGGTGAGCGCCCGAAACTGACGGTCATCGCCAGCCGCATGCAGCGCCTTAGCCGCCGCGATCCGGAGGTAGTGGGCTTCAAGTTCAGCCTTCGTCAGCCGTCGCGCGCCTGGCGGCCGGAACGAGCCTAAATGCATGGTCGTTACAGTGCGGACCCGAAGCTGATCGTTTTCCTGCATGATCTACCGCTCCTCGCGGGTGTGCCACAGGCGCATGATGTAAATCGTAGACGCATCGATCTCATAGCGCACTTCGTAGCGGCCGACCAGGATGCGCCGGATTTCGCGTGGTTCGAATTCTTCCAGTCGCTCACCGATACGCGGGTTTGTCACCAGGCTTGCAGAGGCCGCCGTCAACGCCTGCACGGCGCGCGCGGCGGCCGGCTTGTTCACCGTCGCCAGAAATTCGTGCAATCGCGTCAAATCGGACAATGCTTTGCTAGTCCATCGCAAATCCATCAGCGCACCACCGGCGCTGGCTGCGGATTGTCGGTGCCGAGGCTGTCGGCCCAGGCCTGGACGGCTTGGTGATCGATGACGCGCCCAGCGTCCACGTCGGCCATAGCCTCGCGCGTGAGGCGGCTCCGTTCCTCCTCCATGTCAACCCAGGCGCTAAGAGCTTGTTTGACGATCCAGCCGCGCGAGCGTTCAAGGCGAGCGGCCAGCTGGTCGACCTTATCGGCCAGCGGTAGCGGTACGTGTGCGGTGAGCACCTTGGTTTCGACGTGTGCCATCATGATTCCTGTTTCAAGTAGTTCGATTGTGTTGCCTAATTCATTGGCGCTTGCGGTTCGGCGGTACCACCCAACACCATGCGTCCAATTTCCGTGATGACGCCGCCTTTCATACAGCCAAGCCGCAGCAGCACGGCCCGAGTGGCGCGTGCACCACCATGCTCGCTGCGGCCGACGAGGTGCGAGTCCCATGCCCGACCGGCCGCGACGTTGGACAGCATCTTGTGCTGCGCTACCGACAGCTTGACCGGTTTCATCGCGCCTCCACTCCATGCGCGATCTCAAGTATTTCGCCTAACACGGTATCGACCTTGGAAATCAGATCGCAAAATCGTTCGACATCTGCTGACCGCTCCGAGGTCGAATCAACTTCACGGAGCCACCGTGTAGCCTGCTGGCGATAAAGGCTCAACAGATCGCGCTGTTCGCCATGCACCTCGATCAAACGCGATCGCATCTTGGCATCCATGACCAGAGGTCGCGCCTTTGCCGCATGCAGTAGCTCAAGCTGCTCGCTCAATTCACCAAACTGTTCGTCGAGCATGCTGGCCAGGACCGGCAGCATGCCAAGAGGTTGCCAATTCATGACGGGTATCTTCTCCATGTCCGACATTCCTGATGGTCAATTCATTTTCAATGTCGAAATCAAATCGGCGAGGCGATGAAGTTCCTTGTCCATCGCCTTCCGTCCGAATAGTCGAAACAACCTTAATCCTCGATCCAGCAATTGAACGTCATTCGGCTCCAGGATGTATTGCAGCGATCCGTCGAATCTGAATGACGCGATCAGCCTCCAGTTGTACTTTAGGCTGGTACCGCCCGTCTTCGGCGACAACAATTCGTTCACACTGAACGCCAAGGCCTGCGGCGCGATGAATACCACGTACGGCGTGCTGGGCTGTTCAGCGTGCCCCTCGCATGACCACAGCGTATGAACAGACGGCAGCGCGTTCAACGCGTCACATACCGGCAGAACGCCGCGTTCGATTGGGGCCTTGATTGCGGGGCAATCCAGGTCGAATCCTGGGTAGAGTTCGGCCGCTGTCATTTTCACGATGTTCTGCCTATGTTCAAAGGTGGAGTTCAGCTGGGACCGTGAAATTCAACGCTGTCAACGCGAGTCCGACTGCTCGCGCGCGATCCTCGCCACCAGCGACACCGGCGTCAGCGATTAACCGTACACTGCATCGCGCTTCGCTGTGCTGTGGGCTGGTGGCAACGCATTCGAACATCTTGACGGCAATCAGTCGCTGTTCGAGCGTGAAGTGCTGTCCGGCCGCCGGCGCCGACGGTGCTGCTTCCATGGATTTCAGTAGAGTGGAATGACGCTCCAAGAAGTCCTGCTTCCTGAAATGGTCCGCTGAGGCATCAATGCCGAGGTTCATCAAGGCAAACAGGGTTCCGAACACAGCGACAGAAAACACGATCCGAAATGCCACCTTCGGATGCGACGTGGCGCGACGCAGCAGCGTAGCAACACCGTCGTAGAGACTATCAGCCGCGAGGAAAAATTTGGATTGCGAAGTGGCGATGTGCGTCATTTTTGTCCTTGGTACGTTTATACCCGGCGTCCGGCCAGGATTCGGGGCGCATGCGCCTATGATGGAAAATTGCCTAAGGATGCTTAACGATGACGATGTTCTGCGCCCGGTCGGATATACGGGCTTGCATATTAAGTACTCCCCGCGCTGCCTGGAAGACATGGGCCGACGTAGCCGAATCGAAATGAAACGCAAGTTCGCGATCCGCTTCAGATTCCACGTCGCAGCGCTGAAATCCGGGGGATTTCTCCATTTGGTTCGCTCGCTGTGCGAGTACAAAAATATCGGTGCTCATTTCTTCCATGTCTCCGTGTAGTTACCTGCAATCGAAACAGTTATAAGCCTAAACCGGAATTTGTCCAACTTGGGAGCCTGAGCCGAAAATTCCAATTCCATACTGCACCACGGCTTCAAACGGCGGCCATTCGCGGCAAAGCGTTTCAGGATCGCGTTCAAAAGCGTATTCGATGTGAGGGCGCTGCGGAAAGCGTACACGCTTTGCGAGTCCTGCCAGCTTCCATCTATCCTTGATGCAGCCAACGGCTTCGAGATCGCCGGTATAGCTTTCCAATGGCCACAAATAGCACACAACACGTTGTGCACTAACATCCCTCAAGAATCTGCCTGTTTTGGTGTTGTGCAAGGCGGCTCTCGGGTTACGCAGTTTGTTCAACGCGTCGTTGATTGATTTTTCTGTAGAGCCGAATTCGGCTGAAATGATGCTCGCGTCCGGCCCGATTTTTGCCATAAGGGCGTATAAGGTCTGCCACCGCACCGTGTACTTGTCTTTCCAGGTGAAACCTTTGTCTATCGCGGCCGCAAAGTCTTGCAGCGAGGGGATCGTGTGAAAAGCCTGTGCAATGTCGTAGACCTTGAAGGTTTTCGACTCCTGCCGGCTCATAGTGTCAAGTGCACAATCTATTTGAACGTCGGTCGGCGAATACTCAATATGCTTCATGACTAGCGCCAGTTTCTCAGACAGCGACTTGTCCGGGTCGCGAAACGCGAGGAAATCACGCCTTATCTCACCGGAATAATTTTTTGCGGTTGATAGCCTTGGTTTCATGTTCAGTCCGACACCTTGAGTTCGCCAGACTGAATCCGCGCTGCAAGTTCCACCGTCAGTCCGGTCAACGCGCGTCGTTTTTGCTCGCGGGCCATGTCGATTGCATCTTGAGCGTTCGATGCTTTGTCAGCGATTTTGCTTGCAGTGCTCATGATATTTTCTCCGATTTCACGGCGCCGAATGACGCCCCCATAGAAAACATTGTCTCATCATGAAAAAACAATGTCAATCATTTTTAATCACACTTAATCAGATAAGTTCAGTCTTTTTTGGCAAAACCGTGTGTCAGAATAGACTATACCCTAACCTGATGTCAGGATGTCCCGTATCGCTCAGTCAGGTTAGGGTCTATTTTGCAATTTCTTGACAGATGCCACGAAGGGTCATAGAGTTTCCCTGACACTTTCGCGTGTTTTTGCCCATCCCCCAAAAATGTAAAAGTACGACTTACCTTGGAGATACACTTTGCACGGTCAACGCATTGGCTACATCCGGGTCAGCAGTTTCGACCAAAACCCGGAACGCCAACTCGATCACGTCCAGGTGGACAAGCAGTTCATCGACAAGGCGTCGGGCAAGGATACCTTGCGGCCGGAACTCGATGCAATGCTGTCCTTTGTGCGCGAGGGAGACACGGTCGTGGTGCACAGCATGGATCGCCTGGCGCGCAACCTGGATGATTTGCGCCGCCTGGTGCAACAGCTCACCAAGCGCGGCATACGCATCGAGTTCGTCAAGGAATGCTTGAGCTTTACCGGCGAGGACTCACCGATGGCAAACCTGCTGCTGTCAGTCATGGGTGCGTTTGCCGAATTCGAGCGAGCGCTGATCCGCGAGCGGCAGCGGGAAGGGATCGCGCTGGCCAAGCAGCGTGGCGCATACCGTGGACGCAAGAAAGCGCTGGCGGCCGACCAGGTTGTCGAGCTGCGTCGCCGCGCCGGTGCCGGCGAGCAGAAGGCCAAGCTCGCGCGCGAGTTCCGGATTAGCCGAGAGACCCTGTACCAATACTTGAAAGCGGAAGCTGCATGAAAATCCATGCTGCCATCGATGGACTGAGCGATGCCGAGCGCGCCATGCTGATTGATGGCCTCCGGGCGTTGCGCAAGGAACGTGGCAAGGCATGGAACGATGCCTGCGACGCCGCCGACGTGGCCGGATCGCGGCGGCCGGCGCTGCGCCAGTTCGGAATTCACGACATCATCAGGCTTGCCCAACGCCTTGGCGGCAGCGTCGCCCACAGGCTCGACGACCAGGCGCCAGAGGCTTAACCCGGTTTTACGTTCCACTGCACCTCAGACCCCTAGGTTTGCATGGCGGCACCAAAAGAAAAAGCTGCCTATTTTGCCGCATTTAATTTCTACCGTAAAATCTGTCCGGTCACATTCGCGTTATAACCGAGCGACGCCTGTATGATGATAATTCGGTTGGAATCGGCTGATTTG
>JANYCE010000225.1 GCA_025360445.1 Betaproteobacteria bacterium | reverse complement strand
TTTTGACAAGGGCCGCGAGCTCTACGGCTTGCCGCAGGCACGCCTGGCTATCCGCGAAACCGGCACGGTGGTGGTGGTCGAAGGCTATATGGACGTGGTGGCGCTGGCGCAAATGGGCGTGGCCAATTGCGTGGCCGCGCTTGGCACGGCGACTACGCCATCGCATGTGCAAAAACTCATGAAGCAGGCCGACCGCATCGTGTTCTGTTTCGATGGCGACACCGCCGGGCGCAAGGCCGCCTGGCGCGCGCTGGAAAATAGCCTGGCCCTGCTGGCGGATGACCGGCATTTCAGCTTTGTGTTTTTGCCGCAGGGCGAAGACCCGGATAGTTTTGTGCGCAACAACGGCAACGAAGCCTTTATCGGCCTGCAAAAAAACGCCACGCCGCTTTCGCAATACCTGCTCGATCACCTGGCCGCCGATGTCGACCTTAAAACACCCGAAGGCCGCTCCGCCTTGCTGCACGCCGCCAAGCCGCTGATCCTGCAAATCGCCGCGCCCGGCTTGCGCCTGCAGCTATTCAAGCGCATCGCCGAAATCGCCGGCATGAGCCAGGGCGAAGTCGAGCAGCTCTATAGCGCGCGCGCCAGCGTTGCCACGCGTCCGCCGGCGCCGGCACGCGGCGGACGGCGCGCGCCGGTTGCGCGCAACCTCACCCAACTCTTGCAACTTGTCGCGCTGCAACCGGCGCTCGCGAGTCACCTGGATCTCGAATTGTTCGATCGCGAAACCGAGGCCGGCGCCGCGGTGTATACCCTCGTCGAGTGGATCGCCAATGGTGAAGAGCGCATCCACACCCCTGCCCAATTGTTCGAACATTTTCGCGGTTCCACTGTCGAACAGTTTCTCGGGGGGAATGAGCTCGGTTCGTTGCGCGACACCTTCAACGAGGCGGAAATGCTTGCGGAATTCAACAACCTGCAAGTCGCCCTGCGGCTCACCCGCTACCAGGAAGAGCTGGATGGCCTGATGGCCAAATCCGGCAACGCTCACTTAAGCGCCGAAGAAGACCTGCGTTTCATGCAGTTGCGGCGCGAACTGGAGAGCTTGAAAAGAACCCAGAGCAGCCCCAACTAACGCTCTGATTTGCTAACCATATTGCTCGTTTTACTACTCAGTTTCGTGCTATAATTATCGCTTTTTTCGAATTCGGGGAGGCGAGCTCATGGCTAAGGCAAAACCAAAAGCAAAAACCGCTGCAAAAGCACGTCGCGCCACCCCCAAAGCCAAATCGGGTACTAAAGTAATGTCCAAGGTCAAAGCCAAGGCAAAAGTTGTTGCCAAACCCAAAGCTTCTGTAAAACGCAGCGTTCGTCCGGCCAAGGCCGCCAAATCCACGGTCAAGGGCAAACTCGTTCGTAAAGTCGCCAGACCGGCGGTTGCCGCCAAGGCCAAGCCTGCTGCCAAGCCGCTGAAACCTGCCAAGCTTGTAAAGCCCGCCGCCAAGGCCGTCGTCGTTGCGCCTGTAAAACCACTCACCAAAGCTGAAGCCAAAGCTGCGGCCAAACTCGCCCTCGCCAATGCCAAAGCCGCCGCCGCCGGCAAGCCCGAAGTTGCCGCCGCCGTTGCCCCCCCCGGCAAAGGCAAAAAAGGCACCGTCGCCGAAGTGACCCAGGCGCTGATCGAAGTCGCCGCCACCCGCGTTACCAGCAAAAAAGACCGCAAGCGCGACCGCGACAACGCCGCCTCGCCGCCGATGGATCTCGAAGCCCGCCGCTCGCGCCTTAAAACCCTGATCGCCCTGGGCAAAGAACGCGGCTACCTCACCTACGCCGAAGTCAACGACCACCTGCCGGACGACATGGTCGATGCCGAGCAGATCGAGTCGATCATCACCACCTTCAGCGAAATGGGCATCCAGATTTACGATGAGGCCCCCGACGCCGAGACCCTGGTGCTCAATGCCGAGCCCGTAGCCGCGGTGCCGGACGAAGACGCGGTGGAAGAAGCCGAAGCCGCGCTCTCATCCGTCGATAGCGAATTTGGCCGCACCACCGACCCGGTG
>JANYCE010000219.1 GCA_025360445.1 Betaproteobacteria bacterium | reverse complement strand
GCCTTCTTCGCTCTGAAACCAAAATGGACAATGCCATGACTTATGAAGCGCAATTGGCTGAAACAATTTTTTTGCGTGGACACAACGGCGATCAGATCGACGCTTATTTCGCACGGCCGCTCGGCAGCGGCCCGTTTCCCGGCGTCGTGGTGATTCATCATATGCCCGGTTGGGACGAGGCAAATAAAGAAATTGGCCGGCGCTTTGCGCATCATGGCTTTGCGACGCTGGTGCCGAATTTGCAGTTTCGCGAAGGCAAAACGACGCCTGAGGAAAACAGCGCGAGCATACGCGCGGCCGGCGGCATGCCGGACGATCGCACCATGGGCGACGTGCAGGCGGCGATTGATCACTTGCGGGCGCTGCCTTATACGAACGGCAAGGTGGGCGTCATCGGCTATTGCTCGGGCGGGCGCCAGGCGTACTTGGCGGCGTGCGTGCTGCGCGGCATCGATGCTGTGATCGACTGCTATGGCGGCGGCGTGGCTGCGAAGCCCGCGGATCTGTCGCCGCGCCAGCCGGTAGCGCCGCTCGATCTCACGCCAGACCTGCAATGTCCGTTGCTCGCGTTCTTTGGCAACGAAGACACGCGGCCCTCGCCCGCTGATGCGGCAGCCACCGAAGCTGCGCTCAAGCGTTGCGGGAAAACGTATGAGTTTCAAACCTATGAGAATGCCGGCCATGCATTTTTCGCGGTCGACCGCCCGCAATATCGCGTGCACGCCGCAGTCGACGGCTGGAAAAAAGTATTCGCCTGGTTCGAAAAATATTTACGTTAAATTACAGACGCATCCACTCTGGCGCCGGATATTTTTCTCTATGTG
Organism: Betaproteobacteria bacterium; assembly: GCA_025360445.1. Taxonomy (GTDB): domain Bacteria; phylum Pseudomonadota; class Gammaproteobacteria; order Burkholderiales; family SG8-41; genus PALSA-1004. The sequence goes on along the minus strand of JANYCE010000219.1, from coordinate 7,050 downwards.
GTGTGGTGCACAGACCAGCGTGTGCACGAATCGATATTCTCATGCGTTGTTACTGGTGCGATCCTATAACCATACAAATTAACGGAGGAAGTTATGCAGCCGATCATGGTTAGAACGAAGTGGGCGGCGCTCGCCCTGGCGGGGATCATCATGGCGTCGGCCCCGGCGTTTGCGGACAAACCCGAAGGGGCGGGCAAGAACAAACACAAGAACAAGCAAGAGCACGCCGAGCGCAGCGATGACGACCGCGGCAGAGGTGACAAGAAACAAAAGCACTTTAAAGACGAAGATCGCGAATACGTGCGCGACTATTACGTGCAACACACGCGCGGCGGCCGTTGCCCGCCGGGGCTGGCAAAAAAGAACAATGGATGCATGCCGCCGGGGCAGGCCAAGAAATGGGCGTATGGCCGGCCGTTGCCGCGGGATGTCGTGTATTACTCCGTACCCGCGCCGGTCTTGATCCACATCGGACCGCCGCCGCGCGGCTATCGCTATGTGCGGGTTGCATCCGACATTTTGATGATTGCCATCGGCACCGGCATGGTTGTCGATGCCATTCAGGATCTCGGTCGCATGTGAGGTTCTAAGCTGCCACGTAAGTTTCCCGACAGGTCGCCGCTCACATTTATTTTCGTGAGCGGCGAGTGAGACTTTGCGCATCCGGCCCGCTTATCGTGTGCAGTGCGGGTTGTGCGGTGCGAGTTGTGCAATGCGGTCGTGCAATGCAGTGCGTTGCCAGGGAAAATAACGATAGCGCATTGCACACGCAGCGCGCGTGTCCACTAAGGTAATTGTCCTGATGCTGCCATCCGACTTCCATCCTGTTTTACGCACATGGTGGGAATCCCGTTTTACCGTAACTGCCGGCGATGAACAGCGCGTGCTGCCGCCGACGCCCGCCCAGACTGAAGGCTGGCGCGCGATTCGCGCCGGCTCGCACACGCTCATAGCGGCGCCGACCGGCTCGGGCAAAACTCTCGCGGCGTTTCTGACGGCGATCGATCAGCTGTTGCGCGAAGGGCTTGAGCGTGGCGGGCTGCCTGACGAAGTGCGGGTGATCTATGTATCACCGCTCAAAGCGTTATCGGCCGACATTCACAAAAATCTGGCCGAGCCGCGGCGCGAAACCCGCCGCATCGCCGAAGCGCAGGGCTACCCGCCGGTGCGCGTCACGGCGGCTGTGCGAAGCGGAGACACGCCGCAGAAAGACCGCGCGGCGATGCTGAAAAAGCCGCCGCATATTTTGGTCACCACGCCTGAATCGCTTTATTTGCTGCTGACCGCCGAGCGCTCGCGTGAAATGCTGCGCACCGCGAAAATTGTGATCGTCGACGAAATACACGCACTGCTCGAATCGCGCCGCGGTGCGCATTTGGCGCTATCTCTGGAGCGGCTCGATCATATTTGCGGCCGGCGACTGCAGCGCATCGGATTGTCGGCGACGCAAAATCCGATTGCAGAAGTCGCGCGCTTTCTGGTCGGCATGCAGACGCCCGGCGATTGCGTCATCGTCAATCGCGGCCACCAGCGCAAGATCGATCTCGCCATCGAGGTGCCGAGCTCGCCGCTCGAAGCGGTGATGTCTACCGAGGTCTGGCAGGAAATTTATAACCGGCTGGTCGCGCTGATCGAGGAGCACCGCACGACGCTGATCATGGTGAACACGCGGCGGCTCGCCGAACGCATGGCGCATCAGTTGAGCGGTCGCCTGGGCGAGGAGTGCGTGGCGGCTCATCACGGCAGTCTTGCCAGGGAAGTGCGTCTCGGTGCCGAAGAGCGCCTGCGCAACGGTCAGCTCAAAGTTTTGGTTGCAACCGCGTCGCTCGAACTCGGCATCGACATCGGGCACGTCGATCTCGTGTGCCAGATATCTTCACCGAACCGGATCGCGACCCTGCTGCAGCGCGTCGGTCGTTCAGGGCATACCGTGGGCGGCGTGCCGAAGGGCCGCGTTTTTCCGCTCACGCGCGACGATCTAATCGAATGCGCGGCGATGGTGCGTTCGGTCAAGGACGGCGAGCTCGATCGCATCAGCGTGCCGTCCAAGCCGATGGACGTGCTCGCGCAGCAGATCGTGGCGGAAGCGGGCGCCGAAGAATGGGATGAGGACGCGCTGTATGAATTTACCTGCGGCGCGTATCCATATCGCGATCTCGCGCGCAGTGAGTTCGACGACGTCGTCACCATGCTCGGGCGCGGATTTACCACTAAACGCGGCCAGCGCGGGGCTCTCATTCACCACGACGCGGTCAATCGCAAAATCCGCAGTCGCCCGGGTTCGCGCATGACCGCGATCATGTCGGGCGGCGCGATACCCGAAGTATTCGATTACCGCGTCATCCTCGAACCCGAAGGCCATCAGGTCGGCACGCTCAACGAAGATTTCGCGATCGAATCGATGGCCGGCGATATTTTTCAGCTCGGCAACACGTCGTGGCGGATATTGAAAGTAGGCAGCGGCGTTGTGCGCGTTGCCGATGCGAAGGGGCAGCCGCCGACGATGCCGTTCTGGCTTGGGGAATCGCCCGCGCGGAGCGACGAAATGAGTGCCGCGGTATCCCGCCTGCGCGCCATCGCCGACTCGAAACTTCCCGCGCCCGAAACGCCGCGCATGGAACGCGAACTCGACGACGCGATTGCGTGGCTGATTAATGATTACGCTTTATCGCGGTCCGCGGCCGAACAAATCGCGGTGTATCTCGCCGAGGGAAAGCGCTCGCTCGGGGTGGTCCCCACGGGGCAGACGCTCGTGCTCGAACGGTTCTTCGATGAAGGCGGCGGCATGCAGCTCGTCCTGCATGCGCCGTTCGGCAGCCGCGTTAACCGCGCGTGGGGCCTGGCACTGCGCAAAAAATTCTGCCAGAGTTTCAACTTTGAGTTGCAGGCCGCCGCGACTGAAGAGGGCATCATTCTGTCGCTCGGGCCGTCGCATTCGTTCCCGCTGGAAGAAGTGTTCCGCTATCTAAATCCGAAAACGGTGCGCCAGACCCTGGTGCAGGCGGTACTCGACTCGCCGATTTTTGAGACGCGCTGGCGCTGGACGACCACGCTCGCGCTCGCGGTGCCGCGCATGCGCAATGGCGCGCGGATGCCGGCGCAGATCCAGCGCATGATCGCTGAAGATCTGCTCGCGGGCGTTTTCCCCGACGCTAAAGCGTGTTTCGAAAATATTCAGGGCGAGCGCGAGATCCCGCGTCATCCGCTCGTCGATCAGGCGATGCGTGATTCGCTCGAAGAAGCAATGGACTTGCCGCAGCTCATCGAGATTTTGCACCGCATTTACGACGGCGAAATTAAATGTGTGGCCAGAGACACCCCAGAACCCTCGGTGTTTTGCCATGAGCTGATCAATTCGGCGGTGTATACGTTTCTTGACGACGCACCGCTTGAAGAACGCCGCACGCGCGCGGTCTTCACGCGCCGTGCGAGCGAGCCGCGCGCCGCTGACGATTTGGGCGCGCTCGACCCTGCGGCAATCGAACGCGTGCGCGAAGAAGCGTGGCCGACTGCCGACACGCCTGATGAGTTGCACGATGCGCTGCTGCTCACGGGCTTCATCCGCCGCGACGAATTGACGACCGATGAAGCGGGCTGGCCGGCACTGTTCGAAGCACTGGTTGCCGCGGGCCGCGCGTTTGATGCGGGCGGCTTTTGGCTCGCGGTCGAACGCTTCGACGAATTCAGCGCGGTAATTCCGCAGCCGGTCACGCCGGAAATTCCCGCGCGCCTGCGCCGCGAATGGACGCGCGAAGACGCCGCACGCGAACTCACGCGCAGCCGGATGGATGTGCTGGGGCCGGTCACTGCGCGCCTGCTCGCCGATGATCTAAATTGGCCAGACACCGCGTTGATCGACTACGCGCTGCTCGATCTCGAAACCGAAGGCTGCGCGCTGCGGGGGTATTTCAGTGCGGTCACTGGCACCGCCGCGCCGCTCGAATGGTGCGACCGCCGGCTGCTCGCACGCATTCACCGCTATACATTAAACCGGCTGCGCGCTGAAATCGAGCCGGTAACCGCTGCGGATTTCATGCGCTTTCTATTGCATTGGCAGCATGTCGCGGCCGATCAGCAAGTGGTGGGCGTCGACGGCCTCGCCGCCGTCATTACCCAGCTCGACGGTTATGAAGTGGCCGCCGACGCCTGGGAAAAACACGTGCTGCCCGCGCGGGTACGCGACTACGACGGCGGCCACATCGACACGTTGTGCTTGAGCGGACGCGTCGCGTGGGGCCGCTTGACGCCGATGGAAACCGCCGGCAAGGCGCCGCTTAAAAGTTCGCCGATTGCCTTGATGCTGCGCGAGCATGCAGCGCTTTGGCGAGTCGCTGCGAATGCTGACACGAGTCTGCTCACGTCGGAGGCCAGCGCTGTACTTGAAGCATTGCGTGCCCGCGGCGCCACGTTTTTTCACGAGATGGTTGCAGCGACCCGCTTGTTGCCGACGCTGGTTGAACGCGCGTTGGGCGAACTTGCGGGCGCGGGCCTGGTTACCGCCGACAGCTTCAGCGGTTTGCGCGCGCTGCTCACGCCGCCGGAGAAACGTAAAAGTTTGAGCGGGCGCGGCAGCGGCCGCGCCTCGATGTATGGCGTCGACACCGCCGGCCGGTGGGCGCTTCTAAGAAATGAAACCGCTGCCGAAAACAGCACTGAAGCGCACGACCGCGTCGAACCGATTGCACGCGCATTGCTTGTTCGTTATGGCGTCGTGTTTCGCACATTGCTCGCGCGCGAGTCCCGTTTGCCGCCATGGCGCGAATTGGTGATGGTGTACAGACGGCTGGAGGCGCGTGGCGAAATCCGCGGTGGCCGATTCGTCGCGGGTTTCGGCGGCGAACAGTTCGCGGCGGCCGATGCGGTCGGGCGGCTGCGCGCCGTGCGCAAGCTCGAGCACACCGGCGCGCTCATTGCGTTGAGCGGTGCCGACCCGCTCAATCTCGTCGGCATTCTGACCCCGGACGCACGCGTTGCCGCTATCGCGCGCAGTCGCATCCTGTTTCGCGACGGCGTGCCGATTGCCGCGCTCGAAGGCGGCGAATTGCGGCGAATTGCGGCGGCAGAACTTAGCGATGACGCTTTGCGCGCGACGATGATGCGGCGCTTCGTGACGCCGAATCCGCGGCCGTGGCTCAGAACCGAAACGCCGCGCGAGCGCATGATGCTCAGTCGCGCGGCGGCGGCGCGGGAAGAGGCGCCTAAAATTCATTAGCTGATCGGCCCGTTCAGCTTCTGGAAGCCGTTCAAAAGCGGTCAGGAGTTCCAGCGCTCGATACGTGCGCCGTCCAGCCGCACGCGGTCTCCGATCTGGAAGTCCGACACGCCATCCTTGCTGACCACGCGAAAATCGCCGTCATCCATACGCACGGTGATTTCATAGCGCGTGCTGCTGATGCGGTTCTGCCACTCGCGATTGCCCACCGAACCCGCAAACACATCGCTCTGGCGCCGTCCGGGACCCATCGGGATATAAAGGACGAGTCCGACCGGTGAATCGACGCCGAGGCCCGGCGTCGTTCCCTCGCGCGTCTGCTGCACTTCGCGGATCGAATTGATGACGCCGCATTGCCGGCACCGCATCACCACGCTGTCGGGCACCGCGGTGGTGCCGGCGGGTTGCGCATAGACCAGCGGCAACGCCGCGAGCGACAGCACCGCGGCGGCAATGAGAGGGCGCGCCACCGCTTACTCCGGAATCTGTTGCACGTAATAAAGCGCGGAGAGCAGCAGGCTTGGCTGGCCGTACTGTCCAAGCCAGCGTTCATATACACGCGCGATTTCGCCCGAGCGGAATATCCCGGCGAGACTGCGATTGACCGCCACCCGAAAACGCGCATCGTCACGCGGCAGCGCCAGCGCGTAGGGTTCGACTGAAAAATCCTCGTCCATCAAACGCAGCGGCTTCGACGAGCGCAATGACGCCAGCGTGTTCATCAACAAAAAGCGGTCGGAGGCGAACGCATCGACACGCGATTCGGTAAGCATCGCGAACCCCTGTTCGCGGTTATCCACCTTAATCACCTCAACCTGAAGTTTGTGTTTCGCAAGTGCTGCCGTCAGCGCGGTTTCCGTCGTCGTACCGCGAATCACAGCGATACGTTTGCCGCCGGCGTCGGTGATGCGCTTGATGCCCGAGTCCGCTGTGGCCAGCAGACTGGCGCCGTCGATGAATGTCATCAGGCTGAAATCGACGAGTTGCTGGCGCGAAAACGACCACGTCGTCGTGCCGCATTCGATATCGATGCGTCCCGCGCGCACCGCTTCGACGCGATCGCCGGCGCCGAGCTCGACCCACTGCGTCTTTAATTGTTTAAGCCCGAGCTCACGCTGTACGTCAGCGGCAATGCGCTGACACAAATCGATGGAATAACCTTGTGGCGTTTTGTCCGCCCCAGCAAACGAAAACGGCGCAGAGCTTGCGTAGTAGCCCATGCGAATTGCCCCATTCGCTTTGATGCGGGCAAGCGTGTCGGCCGCAGAGGCGTAACCAAACAAGATAAATTGCGCGAGCAGCGCGCTGACGAACGTAACTTTCATTGCCGGACTCTCCCCGTATATGCAATCTGAATGACGCTTGAAGGTTACCGCAAAATTACCTGCGCGACGCAGGTGGCGGTGATTGTTCCCACTATAATCAACGCGCCACCGACGGCCGGCTCATGACGATTGCGATCCAGCGCCGCAAGGCAGGCACCAACCTCAAGTGGCAGGCACCAACCTCAAGCGCGTAATTTCGGAAGGCGCGCTCAATCGGGCTGTAGAAGCGGAGCAGTCGAAACATGGCGAGTGGGGGATTTTGTGTTTGACTGTTCAGCGCAGGACGCGCGCGCCAAGGAGAGGTTCAGATGGGGGGCTTGGCGCGGTAATGCAAGGCGTGCTGGGGTCGCCTTCTCTTTGATTACTTTCTCTTGGCGACGCAAGAGAAAGTGATCAGCCCCGGGGCTGCCCCCCGGTGCCTGAAAACCAGCGCCGGCTCCACCACCCGGAGATCGAGACCGGAGATAACTCCGTCATCCTTGACGCCACAGCGCCCCCCGCGTTAGCGTTCCC
>JANYCE010000149.1 GCA_025360445.1 Betaproteobacteria bacterium | reverse complement strand
AGCCAACTGCTGAAAGAAATCGAGGCCGAGAAGAAGCGATTAGTAAAAGAAGGCAAGATCAAAGCGCCCAAGCCGCTGCCGGAGATCAGGCCGGAGGAAGTGCCGTATGCGTTGCCGCAGGGGTGGGAGTGGGTTCGTTTGGTCGACCCTCTCGTGTCCGCAGTTACAAGATGGAGGCGGAAATGAGGAAAAGCAAACCACCCCATGTTCCCAAGAAAAACGAGGTCTCACTCGTCCGTTCATCAGCGGCTGAATATCTGACCTTTGTCGCGGCAACGGGGAGCGCGCAAACCAGCGTGGAAATGCGCTACGAAGATGAAAACATCTGGCTGACGCAGAAGATGATGGCCACCGTCTACGATGTGTCGGTGCCCGCCATCAGCCAGCATTTGAAACGCATTTTCGCTGACAACGAACTGGAGCGCGAGGCAACTATTAAGCCGTACTTAACGGTTCAAACCGAGGGCAACCGGGACGTCCAGCGCAATGTCGAGCACTACAGCCTGCAGGCCATCATTGCCGTGGGCTTCAAGATCGAGAACGAACGCGCTGTACAGTTCCGCAAGTGGGCCAACCAGGTTGTTAAGGATTACACGATTCAAGGGTGGGTCATGGATGCGGAGCGCTTGAAGAGTGGCGGCAGCATCTTGACGGATGAATTCTTTGAGCGCCAGCTCGAAAAAGTCCGAGAAATCCGCCTTTCCGAGCGCAAGTTTTACCAGAAGATCACCGACATCTACGCCACCTCGCTGGACTACGACACGTCAGCCACGGCGACCAAACGCTTTTTTGCGGCGGTTCAGAATAAGCTGCATTACGCCATTCACGGCCAGACAGCGGCAGAAGTTATTGTGGACCGGGCCGATCACAGACAAGAAAACATGGGTTTGGCGAGTTGGGAGGGCGCGCCCCATCCAAACAGCCCTGGACGGCAAAGTTCCTTCGTTGTTTGTCCTGCACGGGCGGGTCGCCAAGAAGCAGCGCGCCACACTGATCGCAGAACTCAACGCGCTGCCGCCCAATGCCCCGCGCGTTCTGCTGGCGACCGGCAAGCTGGTTGGTGAAGGATTCGATCATCCCCCGCTCGACACTTTGGTGCTGGCGATGCCGGTTTCGTGGAAGGGGACGTTGCAGCAATACGCAGGCCGACTGCACCGCGAACACGCGACAAAAACTGACGTGCGCATCATCGACTTCGTGGACACCGGCCACCCGGCGCTGCTGCGGATGTGGGATAAACGCCAGCGCGGTTACCGGGCGATGGGTTACCGGATGGTGGATGAAAGGGGTGCAAATTGACGCGAAACCCGCGCCGTTCCTCGCAATCCCGCGCCATTGCTTTTAATCTCGGGAGTCCACGAAACGCTTGGTCAGCCACCCGCCAGCTTGGTCAGCCACCCGCCACCAAGATAAACCATCCGCTTGATAGGCTGGCAACATTATCGACCAGTGTTGTTGTCACTGGTTTGCTGCTCCCAGCACATGCTCCAAACTCGGATGCAGACGGGATGGCAATCAATCTGGCGCCAACTCTATCCGGGTTGTCCGGGCGTTTTCTATTTCCGGCTCGGAGTGCCTCGCGCCTGGCAGCAGTGTTTTCCGCACCGTGCAATTCACCGCTCATTGACGCGCAAGGATTCGGCACGATCCGGTGGTGCGCGTTGTGTCACTGCCGCGCCTGTTTACGGATCTTCAAAGACTGCGAGCCAAGCTCACTAAACGCGCACCTGATCTCAATAGCGAAACAGTAACCGTATCCGCATCGCGCGCGTCATAATGACTGACGCAGTTACGATATTAAAGGAGAATAAAATGTCTGGATTCAAAGCAGGCTCCGTCGTTCGGCTTAGATCAGGCGGGCCGAAGATGACTTGCACGCAGGACAGTGACCCCGATAATGAAGAGGCTTTTGCGCACTGTCAGTGGTTCGCTGGAAGCAAGCTGGAGGAAGGCTTTTTCCCGCCGCGTTCAATCGTCACCGTCGATGAGAATGACGAGGAAAAATAAACAAAGGCACAAGAATCAATAGCGATATGGCCCGTCGGGATTACGACGGAGCAAGCCACCAGCGCCGCACCGTAAATACGCGCTGGTATCCTTGACCCCATACAACTTGCGCCTAAAGTATTGAGTCCGACGCGCGCTTAAATAACGCAGTTACGGGAATTAAACGGTTTGAGGGTTAAGTGCGAAGGCCACATCCTGCTGCTCTCTACCGCCCTGTTACTGTCTGAGCCCGGGCCACGGGAAGTTGGTGTGCGGATTAACCTGAAAACATAATTATCAGCGAGGAGTAGCAAGTGCCCGCCGACCCGCCAACATCATCGACATCACCTACGAATACCGACCACGCGCGCATGCTGCGTGACAGCGTCGCGGATTTCGTCAAGCGCGGCACCGATATCAAGCGCGTGCGCCGCTTACGCGATACTCAGCCCGGCTTCGAGCGCCTGGTCTGGCAGCAGATGGCCGAGTTCGGGTGGCTCGGCATCCTGGTGCCCGAAGAATATGGCGGACTTGGCCTGGGCTGCACGGAAATGGCGATCGTTGCCGCCGGCACCGCGGGTGCATTGACGCCGGAACCGCTTACTGCCGCTGCGGTGCTCGCCGCCGACGCGATCATGCGCAGCGACAATGAAACGCTTAAGCGCGAACTGCTTGAATCGCTCGTCGCCGGCGCTTCGATACCCGCCCTCGCATGGCAGGAAAACGCCGGAGTTCTCGATGCGACGCAGTGCACGGTGCGCGCCCAACCGTTCGAGGCGGCAATCAAGCTTAACGGCGGGAAAAAATTTATCGCGGGCGCCGCCGGCGCAGATGGATTCGTCGTGTCCGCTCAGTCTCCTGAAGGCCTCACGCTGTATTGGGTGCCCGCCGGCGCCAGCGGTATCACGCTCGATTTGCAGCCGCTTGCCGATGGCCGCTTCACCGGTATGCTGCAATTAATCGATGTCGTCGTGCCGAAAAGCAATGTGCTCGCTTCGTCGGCATGCGCGCGCGAGGCATTGGAAGCCGCCGTCGACACGACGCTGGTGATGGCGAGCGCCGAGATGGGCGGCGTGATGGGCCGCGCACTCGACATGAGCGTCGACTACATGAAAACACGTGTTCAATTCGGCAAGCCGATCGGCAGTTTTCAGGCTCTCGCGCATCGTGCGGTCGATTTGCATATCCAGCGCGAGCTCTCGTCAGCGGTGCTTGATGACGCTGTTGCATTATTTGACTCAGGTGTCACGGGCGGCCAGCGCAGTTCAATGGCGAGCCGCGTCAAGGCGCGCTGTTCGGAGGCGGGTTTGCGAATTACGCGCGAAGCGATTCAGATTCACGGCGCGATCGGTTTCACCGACGAATACGATGCCGGCTTGTATTTGAAGCGCGCGCTCACATTATCCGCATGGCTCGGCAATGCCGCTCAGCATCGACGCCGCTATGCCGAACTAGCCGTCGCTCACGCATAGTGGCGCGATCAACATGACGCCACCCGACTTTAACGCGCTCACCGACGACGATTTTCGCGCTAAGGTGCGCGAATTTTTCGCCGCGCACTATCCGCCGCATTTGCGCTTTGTGCTGCGGCGCGCGCGGCTGGCCGAAATGAAAGATTGGTATCTCACGCTGTCGAAGCATGGCTGGATTGCGCCGAACTGGCCGCGCGAATATGGCGGCATGGGCCTCGACACGGGCAAAATGTTGGTCCTGCTCGAGGAAACCGAGCGCTACGGCGTGTCGCGCGTACCCGACCACGGCATCGTGCAGGTCGGGCCCATCCTCATGAAATACGGCTCGTCCGCCCAAAAGCAATTTTATCTGCCAAAGATTTTGAGCGGCGACCACATCTGGGGCCAGGGCTATTCGGAACCGAATGCCGGTTCGGATCTTGCGAGTCTTGCGACGTCCGCCGTGCCCAATGGCGATGATTTCATCGTTAATGGCCAGAAGATATGGACCACCCTCGCCCACGACTCGACGCACATTTATCTGCTCGCGCGCACCAGTAAAGAAGGCAAGAAGCAGGAGGGCATCAGCTTTTTGCTGGTCGATGCCGCGTCGCCGGGCATCACGATACGACCGATTCGCAACATCGCCGGCCACGAAGAATTTTGCGAAGTGTTCTTCGACAACGTGCGCGTGCCCCAAGCCAATCTCGTCGGCGGCCTGAATAAAGGCTGGACAGTCGCCAAAGCGTTGCTGTCGTTCGAGCGCATCAACATCGGCAGTCCGCGCCGGCCGCAGTATGCGTTGAAACGGCTCGGGCAGCTCGCGCGTGCCAAAGGCCTGTTCGGCGATCCGGGATTCGTCGACAAATTCACCGCCCTCGAGCTCGATCTCGCCGATTTGGGATCGCTCTATGCGCGCTATGTTGAAGTGGTCAAACGCGGCGATGAGCTCGGTCAGGAAGTGTCGATGCTTAAAATCTGGGCGATGGAGGCGTGGCAACGGCTCACTGATCTGCTGGTTGAGACCGCGCACGAATACGGCGGCATGCCCGGCGAACATTTAATGGAAGGCGTCGACGTCGATGTGCTGAGCCCGTTTTACTACGCACGACCGGGAACGATCTACGGCGGATCGAGCGAGATCCAGCGCAACATTCTCGCGAAATACGTGCTGAAACTTCCAAGTTGACCGCTTAACCTGGTGCGGATTAAGTGGCAACGCCACGTCGTTGTAAGTTCCAATTCGCGCACGTAAACCGGCCGCTGCGCGGTCCGGATTTACGCAACTTTCATCGGCAGAATGACCATCTGCTGTCCCGCAATGTGCAGGCGCTGTTGTATCGCCAGCGCGGTTTGGTTGTGCAGCCAACGCGTGTAAAACGACTCCCGGGCGAAAATGAGTTTGCTCGCGAAACAAACGCTGTTCGGGAATTCTTTGTAAACCTGATCGGACAATGTGATCAGTTCTTCGACCGGATCGGTGCCGAACGCGAGGTGCGATTTGGCAGCGAATCCATGGCTGTTACATAAATTGACGTAGTAGCGCAATAAGTTTTCTATTTCATAGCGCAAAGTGCGCAGCGCGCCTTGGCCGTCGTAACTCTGTGCGTCGACTTCGCCGACGCTCAGAAATATGAAATTCTTGAAGTGCCCAGGGAAAAGTCGTTGCACCCACAACAGCGCATGCATGCTTACGCCGCGGTTTTTGCCGACAAAGAATATGGCGGTCGGCTTCTGCGGGTCGAGCACGGGCGGATCGACCGCGTCCTGCAGAACGGGTTGGCCCGCAAACAGCCGGTCGATCCGGCGCAACTGCTCGCGCGTTTCATCGTAATGCCACCGGATCGACAAACAAACGGCGATCACAAGGCCGGTAATCAAGATAGTTACCCAGCCGCCGGTGCCGAATTTCTCCCACACGAGTATTACGAGTATTGCGCTCGTCACCAACAATCCGAGCGCTGAAAGGAGCAAGCGCCACACCCATTTTGGCGCGGTGCGCCGATTTTTTACCCAATAGACGCACAGGCCGAAGAGCGAAATGGAGAAGGTTAAAAACACATTGATGCTATAGAGCACGACGAGCAGCGTGACACTCCCTTGACTCCACACCAGAACCGCCAGCGCGGCGGCGCCCATCAGCACGATGCCATTCTGCGTCACGAGGCGGCTCGACAATTGGCGAAACTGGCGCGGCACCCACGAGTCGGCCGCCATGTTCGACAGCACCGCGGGACCGCCTAAAAATCCCGTGTTGGCCGCCACGAACAGCAGGCCGCCCTCAAGAATAAGCACGCCGATCAACGCGCCGTTGTTAAGCGCCTGGCTGCCCAGATCGAAGTGATCGATGATCGATTTGAATACCACGGCGTTAAGCGTCTGGCCGGGGCTTTGCACGACGCTCCACAGCAAGTACAAAAGCATAATGCCGCCGGCAGTAAACGCGAGCGAAGTCGCCATGTAAAACATCGTCCACTTGCCGGTCGCAATGCGCGGTTCGGCGAGCGTATTCACGTTGTTCGATACTGCTTCCAGTCCGGTGTAGGTGCCGCCGCCCTGCGAGTACGCGAGCATTATTGTCGAGACCACGAAAATCCAGCCTGTGTGGCGCGCGAGCTCTGTCGTCTCGGTCAAGGTGTCGGGGATGAGTGCCGGCAGGCGCTCGGCATGCGCATAAATGCCATAACCGATAAGCACCACATGCACGACGACGAAACCGACGAAAATCGGCAATAAAAATTTAATGGCCTCTTTCATACCGCGTAGATTGAGGATGACCAAAAGTAGGATCGCGGCCACTGCAAAACCGATTTTGAACCCGTGCAAGTTGAGCGGCAGCAGGCTGAAGATCGCATCGGCGCCGCTGGCAATCGAAATCGCGATCGTGAGCACGTAATCGACGATCAGCGCGGCACCCGATACGAGGCCGGCATGCGGCCCAAGCAGATTGGTGGCGACCTTGTAGCCGCCGCCGCCGTTCGGAAAAAGTTCAATGACCTGATTGTATGCAAGCGAGATGATAAAAACGGTAATCGCGATTGCGGCCGCGAGGTATAAGCCGAAATGGGTGTGGCCGCCTAACGCGAGAAACGCTTCCTCCGGGCCGTAGCATGACGATGACAAACCATCTGCGCCGAGTCCGACCCACGCGAAAAACGCGACCAGCGCGACGTGCTGGCGTGTCGCCGGATCGAGCGGATCGAGCGGCGCGCCGGTAATTAGTCGCCGGAGTTTTTTAGTGTTTGGCATGGCGTGACGTGACGCTTGCTGAGGGCCGCGCGACCGGACTCTTGATCATGCAGTTCAATTCGAGCACGCGTGCAAGACTGACGATAGAGACGGAGTTCACGTGAATGGTTGGGGAGGGCGGCGGCGGCGATTGAAATCCGGCCGTGCAGGCTTCATGATAGCGCAGTTCCACGGCTGAAACTAAACGGGGCGACGAGTGAAAGAACCCATCCATATGAATGCGTTTCCGCAGGCGATCAAGACGTGTATGCAGGCGACACGCCGCGGCGACGGTGCTTATTCATGCGGCCGGATCGCTTTCGACTCCGCGCGCATGCAATTCGCAGTTAAGAACGAGGCGCAAAGTTATCGCGTGAGTCAGAGTCTTCATGCCGCGGCGGTCGCAGCTGACGCGGGGCGAGATCACGCGCGAAGGCTTTGCGTTGATTTGACCGAAATCTCACACTTCACGCGCATCAAAGAAATTACGTCGATCTATTTCATGCAGCCCTATCCGGCGATGCGCCGACCGGAGTCGCCGCGATGCCGCGCGGCGCCTTAGTCGAGGTCGATACCGTTCTGCATGCGAACTAAGGCCGCCGGCGTGAAGCGCAAGGCAGTGAAGCGCGCCCCGGCAAAACCCGCCGCTCCCGCCCCCGTTACGCATGCCACGCTCGTGCGCTATGGCAAGCCCGCGCTCGCCGCACTCGCCAAGCTGGGCATTCACTGCGCGTTCGATCTCGTTTTGCATTTGCCGATGCGCTATGACGATGAAACCCGGCTGCACTCGATCAGCGATGCGCCCGAGGGAAAACCTGCGCTGGTTGAGGGCGTCGTCACGGACAGTGCCGTTAAATTTAGGCCCAAGCGCCAGTTGGTATGCACAATCGAAGACGCATCAGGCGTGCTTGTCATGCGATTCCTGAATTTTTACATGAGCCAGGTCAAGCAACTCGCGCCGGGCACGCGCGTTCGTCTGTTCGGTGAAATCCGCCAGGGATTTTTCGGCGCCGAAATGGTTCATCCGCGGTATCGGATCGTGCGCGAAGATACATCGGTCGCCACGACGCTGACGCCGGTCTATCCAACCACTGCCGGCCTCAACCAGGCAAACCTGCAGCGCATGGCGCGCGACGCACTGGCTGCGAGCGACCTTGCCGACACGTTGCCCGCGGCGTTGCTGACTAAATTGCGGCTGCCGGGATTTCGGGAAAGTGTGAATTTTTTACATCATCCGCCGCCCGCCGCCGAGCAGGCCGCATTGCAGACCCGGTCCCATCCGGCCTGGCGCCGCGTGAAGTTTGACGAATTACTCGCGCAGCAATTGTCGATGCGCGTGCATTACGACCAGCGCAAAACTGTCGGCGCGCCGGCGCTACCTGCACGCCAACAGGCGACGCGGCAACTGCTCAACCGCTTGCCGTTTGAACTGACGAGCGCGCAGGCTAAAGCGCTGACCGAAATTCAGTGCGATCTCGAAAAGCGGCATCCGATGCAGCGCTTGCTGCAGGGTGATGTGGGCAGTGGCAAAACGGTGGTGGCAGCGCTGGCCGCATTGCAGGCGATCGAAAACGGCTATCAGGTGGCGGTCATGGCGCCCACGGAAATCCTCGGCGAACAGCATTTCGCCAAATTCTCCGCGTGGCTAAGCGAACTCGATATCAGGGTGGTCTGGTTGTCCGGCAATCTCGCGCGCAAGGACAAACGCGCGAGCCTGGACGACATTGCATCGGGCGCCGCGCACATGGCGATCGGCACCCACGCGTTATTTCAGGAGGCGGTTGAATTCAGCAAGCTGGGACTCGCGATTGTCGATGAGCAGCACCGATTTGGCGTGCGCCAGCGGCTTGCATTGCGGCTAAAAGGCGCCACGGCCGGATCGACGATGCAGCCTCACCAGCTCATGATGAGCGCCACGCCGATACCGCGCACGTTAGCCATGAGCTATTACGCCGATCTCGATGTGTCGGTCATCGACGAACTGCCGCCGGGGCGTTCGCCGATTGCGACGCGGCTGGTGGCGGATACCCGCCGGGACGAAGTCATCCAGCGCGTACGCGATGCGTGCGTTGAGGGGAGCCAGGCATATTGGGTATGCCCGTTGATCGAAGAGTCTGAAGTTTTGCAGTTGCAAACAGCGCTCGACACCCATGCACGCCTGCTTGCGACATTTCCGGAAATTAAAGTGGGTCTCGTGCACGGCCGCTTGCCCACGGCGGAGAAACTCGCCGTAATGCAGGCGTTTTCACGCGGCGACATCCAGCTGCTTGTCGCGACGACGGTTATTGAAGTCGGGGTCGATGTGCCAAATGCCACCTTGATGGTGATCGAGCATGCCGAACGCATGGGGCTCGCGCAACTGCATCAACTGCGCGGCCGGGTCGGCCGCGGCGAGTCGGCAAGTACCTGCATTCTGCTTTATCAAAAGCCGTTATCTCAGCTCGCGCGCGAGCGCCTGAAAATCGTCTACGAATCCACCGATGGTTTTGTAATTGCGCAGCATGATCTGCGCGTGCGCGGGCCCGGCGAACTGCTCGGTGCGCGCCAAAGCGGCGTGCCGATGCTGCGCTTCGCCGATCTCGATGCCGATCTCGATTTACTCGAATCAGCACGGGCGGTCGCTGCTGATTTGCTGCACAACCATCCCGCTGTCGCGCGGCAGCATCTGGAACGCTGGCTTGGCGGGAAAGAGCAGTATCTGCGCGTTTAAACGCCGTGACGCGACGCGCATGCGATTCGCATACACGAACAATGCGCTCGAACTAAGCGATAATCGAACGCACGCCGACATTGAATGAACAAACGAGATCTCTTCTGGCACCCGCTGCCGACCTGCGGCGACGCGCGCCTGCGCCGCTGGCTGCTCGACCGCGGGTCGCTCACCCGTCGCATTCAAATGCGCTGCGATAATTTCCGGCTCGATTTACTTTCGCAGCACATCGCGACGGCGCGGCTCGACGAACGCGTGCTGATAGATGTACGCAGCGGCGCGCAGTGCGTGCAACGCGAGGTCAGCCTCAACTGCGGCGCGCAGCCGTTAGTGTTTGCGCATTCAGTGGTGGCGCGCCGCGCGTTGAAAGGGCCGTGGCGTTTACTATCTAAATTAGGCGCCCGCCCGCTCGGCGCGGCGCTGTTCGCTGATCCCCGCATCAAGCGCTGTCCGCTGCGATTTCATCAGCTCAACGCACTGCATCCGCTGCACCGGCGCGCCTGCAGTTTGATCCATGAGCGGCCGGCGACATTGTGGGCGCGGCGCTCCTTGTTCGTGCTGGGCGATTCGCCGCTGCTCGTGACGGAAGTATTTCTTCCCGCTATCCTGACGCTCACGCCATGAATCTGAAACAACGGCTCGACGTCTACGAAAAGCTGATGCGGCTCGACCAGCCGATCGGCATTCTTTTATTGCTATGGCCCACACTGTGGGGTCTGTGGCTGGCGTCCACGGGTTCGCCCAGTCCGTGGATCGTCGCCGTTTTCGTGCTCGGGGTAGCCTTAATGCGCTCAGCGGGATGCGTGATCAATGATTTCGCCGACCGCGACTTTGACCGTCACGTGGAGCGCACGAAAGATCGCCCATTGGCGGCCCACCTGGTGTCACCAAAGGAGGCGCTGCTGCTTGCCGGCGGTCTTGCGCTGCTCGCTTTTCTACTGGTGCTTCAGCTCAACTGGCTCACGATCAAGCTATCGCTGCTTGCCTTGGCGCTTGCCGTGATTTATCCATTTCTAAAACGCGTGTTCTGGTTGCCGCAGGCGTGGCTCGGCATCGCGTTCGGCTTTGGCATTCCCATGGCGTTCGCGGCACATCAGAATCAGGTAGTGCCGCTCGCCTGGGTGCTCCTCCTCGCCAATGTATTCTGGGCGATCGCGTACGACACCGAATACGCGATGGTTGACCGTGAAGATGACATCAAGCTTGGCTTAAAATCCTCGGCCATTTTATTCGGTCGATTCGATGTGACTGCGGTGATGATTTGCCATGCATTGTTTTTGGCCTGCATGGTGTACGTCGGCGTGCGCGCCCAATGCGGCGTCTGCTATTTCGCGGGATTGGTGGTGGCTGCGTGTATCGCTGCTTACCAATATTTGCTGATACGCGAGCGGAGCCGCGAAGGTTGTTTCAGCGCATTCAAGCTCAATAATTTTGTTGGTGCGGCAGTGTGGGCGGGCATTGTCGCGGAATTCGTCTGGCGAATTCCCCTGCTGTCCGTCGCGCAAGTCGTGCGCTGATGAAGTATCGCGATCTCAGGGACTTTATCGCGCAACTCGAACAACGCGGCGAGTTGAAACGCATCACCACTGAAGTTTCACCGCGCCTCGAGATGACCGAAATCTGCGATCGCGTGTTGCGCACGGGCGGGCCCGCATTGTTGTTCGAACGACCGGCGGGTTTCAAGACGCCGGTGCTTGCTAATTTATTCGGCACGCCGCTGCGCGTTGCGCTCGGCATGGGCAAAAGCGACGTAGCTGCGCTGCGCGAAATCGGCGAATTGCTCGCGACCATGAAAGAGCCCGAGGCGCCGCGCGGTTGGCGCGACCTTTGGGACAAGCTGCCGCTGTTAAAACAACTTCTCAGCATGGTGCCAACCGTGGTGTCGACCGCGCCGTGTCAGGAACAGGTCAGCGAAGGTGCGGAGGTGGACCTGGGTAGTTTGCCGATCCAGACATGCTGGCCGGGCGACGCGGCCCCGCTGATCACGTGGGGATTGGTCGTGACGCGCGGACCCCAAAAGCGGCGGCAAAATCTCGGCATTTATCGCCAGCAGGTCATTGCGAAAAATAAAGTGATTATGCGATGGTTAAGCACGCGCGGCGGTGCGCTCGATTATCGCGATCACTGCCTTGCGCATCCGCGCGATCCTTTCCCCATCGCAGTCGCTCTGGGGGCCGATCCCGCCACCATGCTCGGCGCGGTAACGCCGGTGCCCGACAGTCTTTCCGAGTATCAATTTGCCGGCTTGCTGCGCGGTGGTCGCACGGAGATTGTGAAATGCCTGACGCACGACTTGAACGTACCGGCGCGCGCTGAAATCGTGCTCGAGGGATACATTCATCCCGGAGAAACCGCGCTCGAAGGCCCGTTCGGCGACCACACTGGCTATTACAACGAGCGCGAGCGTTTTCCGGTTTTTACGATTGACCGCATAACGTCCCGCCGCGAACCGCTCTATCACAGCACATACACAGGCAAACCACCGGACGAGCCGGCCATGCTGGGCATGGCGTTGAACGAAGTTTTTGTGCCGTTGCTGCGCAAACAGTTTCCCGAGATCGTCGATTTTTATCTGCCGCCCGAAGGCTGCTCTTACCGGCTGGCGGTCGTCAGCATGAAAAAGCAGTATGCGGGCCACGCTAAACGCGTGATGTTCGGTATTTGGTCGTTTCTGCGCCAGTTCATGTACACCAAATTCATCATCGTGACCGACGACGACGTGAACGTGCGCGACTGGAAAGAGGTTATCTGGGCGTTGACCACGCGGGTCGATCCGCAGCGCGATACGCTGATCGCCGACCATACGCCGATCGATTATCTGGATTTCGCAAGTCCGGTCGCCGGGCTCGGGTCCAAAATGGGGATCGATGCGACGAACAAGTGGCCCGGCGAAACCGGCCGCCAGTGGGGTGAGCCGATTGCGATGGACGACGCGACGCGGCGCCGAGTCGATGCGCTGTGGGATGAACTGGGACTGGAAAAAAAATAGCCGGGAGCTACCCGGCTATAAGATTTTGGCGCAGCTTTTTAGTTAGAACTTTAGTACCGCGCCAACTGTTAACTGGTTAACTTTGGAATCGCCGCTTGTGTTGCCTTTGCCGACGCCGTTAAAACGTTCGAATTCGCCGCGCAGGCCGAACTTCGGATTGAAATCATATTGCACGCCGGCGCCAACTTTGATATCAAATCCATTGTCACCAATGCTACGCGTGCCCAACGTGGCTGAATTTGGCATGTCGCTCTTGGTTTTCCAGTAATAGCCGCCAACCCTGGCAAGCACCGAAAATTTCTCGTTCAGTGGCATCCTGGCGACCAAATCAAGATTTACCAAATCAGCTTTCTTGCTGCCGCCAATGACGCCGAGGTTGGTAGTCGACACGAAATTGACCTTGCCGAGATAGTTGTAGCCGCCTTCGAGCGCAAAAGTCTGGCCGAGGTTGTAGCCAAGTTGAATTTTGGCCGCCGTTGCACCGCTGCTACCCGACGTGGTGGAAGTCGCGAAACCGTTCGATGTGTTGAAGGTGTTGATCGCGCCGGGGTCGGCATCCAACCGCGCGCGCCCAGCGCTGAACACCCCATAAAAGTCCGACGCGGCGGCAAATACCGGCACTGCAGAACAGGCGGCAGTAATTGCAACTATCGTCAAAAGTGATTTTTTCAGCATGGTAGTCAATCCTTAAGGCCGGAGGGTTGCACGCGACAGTCGCGACAAAAATCCCTATTCGTTTAAAGCATTGAGACCAGCTTAGGGAAAAGACATTAACTTGTCGACATAAGTCCTTTAATAAAGAGCTTAAACTGTTACAACCTGTTGCATTTTAGCAACAGTATGTTTTAACGGAATGAATTTATTCGATAATTTTTATCGACGGTATACCCAGTTCAACAACGCATCCTGCACGATTGATGCGCTTGCGGTCTGTGCGTGGTTAATCAGGCAGACCACTACCATCGTGCGGCCCTTCGCGTCGAGCACGTAGCCGGCGATGGCCCGCACACCGGTCAGCGAGCCGGTCTTGATATGCGCCTGGCCGGCAATCTTCTCGGTGGCCAGGCGTTTCTTCATCGTGCCATCGACAGCGACCAATGGGAGCGACGCAATGAACTCCGGCATCACCGCGCTGCGCTGAGCCGCCAGCAAGAGCGCGCCCAAATTTTTAGCGCTGATGCGCTCAGTGCGTGACAAGCCTGAGCCGTTTTCAAGGACAAGTTCAGGCATCGGCATGCGGCGCGCGTCCAACCACTGCTTGATCGAAAGCGAGCCTTTCTGATTTGAGGCAGGCGCACCGAGCGTAATTGCACCGAGAGATAAAAATAGCTGCCGCGCCATGACGTTATTGCTGTACTTGTTAATATCCCGCGCGATCTCGGCGAGCGATTGCGTTTTGTGCGTAAGCAAAAGACGCGCGCTGCCGGCTGTTTTTGTTTCACGAAGCCCGCCGGAGAAGGTTCCCCCAAGTTCCCGCCATAACTGCGTAAACAGGGCATGCACGTATTGCGGATGGCCAAGCACACTGTAACTGCGTTCTTTGTCGCCGCACTGGATCGAGTAATTGCCGCTGAACAAAAACCGCGCGCTTTCGCGGTCACCGAGCGCATTGAGCTTTAGACGGTTTACCCAGTCGTCGCAGCGTTCGTTATCCAACACCACGTTGTTCAGGATTTGCACCTGCGGCAACATCGGCTCGGCCACTATCCTGAGGGCACTGCGTTCAATATCAGGCAGAAACTGCAGGCGCAGAGCCTTAAAATTGACCAGCAGCGCATCGGGCGCAGTGTTGTACGGGCGCGTCGGTTCGTTGTCGAATTCGGCCGGGTCGACGCTGTCGAGCGTGAAATAACTGCGGTCAAGTGCGAGGTCGCCGCGAATTTCGCGCACGCCGCGGGAGCGCAGATTACGCAACATCAACCAGAAGTTTTCCAGCGTCAGGCGCGGATCGCCCCCGCCTTTAAGGATGAGGTTACCGTTGAGCACATCGCCCTGCAGCGGACCGTCAGCATAAATCTCGGTGGACCATTGATAAGCGGGCCCCAGCTGATCGAGCGCGGCAAATGTCGTGAGCAGCTTGATCGTGGAAGCGGGGTTCAACGCACGGTCGTCCCCGGCCCCGACGAGTGGGCGCGTGGACTGGACGTCCTGCACGAAAATCCCCACGCTGCTCTCCGAGATACCTGCTTGCGTCAGCGCCTCTATTACTGCGGACGGCAGGCGCGACCCCGGGTCGGCGGCGAACGTGCTCGCGCTAAACGAAATCAACGCGAATATTAAGTGCAACACTACGTCAGGCCGATAACGCATCG
>JANYCE010000102.1 GCA_025360445.1 Betaproteobacteria bacterium | reverse complement strand
GCCATATAACAGCGGCATCGAGCTTACGCAGGCATAAGTGCGTCGCGCCCGCGGCGGTCACGCCCCACGTGAAACACCAGCCGTTGCAATGAAACATCGGCAGCGTCCACAAATAAGTGCTTTCGCAGTCGAGCCGCATATGCGCGACCATCGCAAGCGCCTGTAGATAAGCGCCGCGATGGTGATACATGACGCCTTTAGGCGCGCCGGTGGTGCCGCTGGTGTAATTGATCGAAATAATCCCGCGCTCATCGCGAACCGGTTCGGCGTGCGCCGGTGCTGCTGCCAGCCATTGCTCGTATTCGTCAGCGCCGCCGGCACGTTTCAGGATGAGCGACGGCCCGACCGCGCGCGCGATTTCATGTGCGACCGATTCGAATTCATGATCGTAAATGAGCACGCGCGTTTCACTATGATTGATTACAGAGGCGAGATCATGCGCAGTGAGTCGCTGATTAAGGGCTACCAGCACTGCGCCGGCCAGCGGCACGCCGTAATGCGCTTCAAGCAGCATATGCGTATTCGGTGCCAGCACGGCGACGCGCGCACCGGCAGTTACGCCCAGCGCATGCAACGCACCGGCCAACTGCAGCGCGCGGCGGTAAAACTCAGCGTATGTGTAGGTGAGTGCGCCGTCGATCACGGCGATGCGGTCGCCAAATACGCTTGCCGAGCGCTTTAAGAACGCCGTCGGCGTTAACGGCTCAAATGACATCTGCGCCGACGTTATTACTGATTCGGGCATCAGCTTTTCAAAGCGCCCGGATTTGAGATCGCCAATTCGTCGGCCGCCGTCTGTGCGAGATGATCGAGCAAGGCCGCGCGCTTCGTGTCATCAAAACCCCCTGCGCGAATCGCCGCAGAAAGGCGGCGGTTGCAGTCTGCACGCGCGGCATAAAGTGCCGCACCGGCAAGCGGCGCAGAGTGTTCTTGCAACAGCGCGTACGCGCGCGCCAGTTCGGCTTGCACTGCTGCATCGCCTGCGGCGTGCTCGCGCGCTGCAATTGCCATCGCGTTGGCGATCATCAGTGCGTTGTAGCGCGATTCGTCCACGAGCTGCGGCAGCAGCTTGTTGAGCAATGTCGTGCGCGCGATTGCGAGCAATTCAGCGGCGTCGGGGCGGTCGTTCATAAAAAGCGGGGGATGGGTGATGCCGGGCGCGTCAGCGCAACAATTTCGTATTCGAGCTCGGCGACGATGCGCCCCGTGAGTGCCAACTCGAGCGAGCGCTCGACACCCGACAAATGGCGTTGCGCCTGTTGCAATGCGATGACGGCCCAGCGGATATGTGCCATGACCTGCCAGTATACGAGTGAGGCCGTCGAAACGGTGCGGCCCGACGCGCTCGCGTAAGGCGCCAGAAAATCACGGGCATCTGCGATGCCGCCCGCAGGCTTCGACCGGCCCGCAAAACGCCAGCACCTGGCGAATATCCAGCCGATATCTTCGAGCGGATTGCCGAAGGCCGCGAACTCCCAGTCGAGTACACCGGCGAGCCGGCCTTCGTGCACAAGGTAATTGCCAGTGCGGTAGTCGCGATGAATAAAGGTCGTCTCTTCGCTTGCAGGCGCATGGACTTCACACCAGCGCAATCCCCACTCCAGCGCGGGAAACGAGTCGGTCAACCGGTCGAGGTAATTGCGATAATGCGCAATATTGTCACGCGCGTGCCTCGTCGGCAGGAAGGCAAGCTTTGCTTGCGGCGGTTTGATGGTATGCAGGCGCGCCAGATTTTCGGCAAGTTCACCGGCAAGCAGTGCCCCGTCCGGCACCAGTGAAGCATCGCGCGTAATTCGATGACCGCTCGCGATACCCGGCAAGCGCTGCATGATAAAGAAATCACGGCCGGTCACTGTTGAATCAGTGCAGAGCCATAAGGGTAGCGGTGCGTGCAGCCCATGGAGTTGCGCAACCTGCAGAATCTGAAATTCTTCGCTGCGTTTCAAGCTTGACTCGACGCGCGCCGCCGCATCAGTGCGTAACACCCATTGATGCGGTCCGGGGTGGGTGCCGCCGGTCATGTCCGCGTCGAGGGCCCAGTTTTCCTGCACGGCGCCGCCGCTCAGACGGGACAAATGCCGGATGTGCACTGCATCCGCGCCCGCCGCGCCGCGCAGGAATTGTTCCATGCGTGCGCGGGTGTCAGCGGCGTCAAGGTTCATCTTTAGTTTCCTTCCCCCGCCTGCGGGGGAAGGTCAGGATGGGGGCGGCTCATTGGCGAGGTGTTTAAAGTGAACCAGTGATGATCAGGCGCGTGTTGGCAAGCATTGATAACTCTGCCCCCCCAGCCCCGCGCATCGCGCAGGGGAGGGAGATTAATCCTTACATGTGTGAATAAAGCAAGCGCCCCGCTATGGGCACGCGCGCGGTGAGCACACAGCCGCTGCCCGAATCCGTAATGTAAATCGTTTTGCGGTCAGGTCCGCCGAATGCAACGTTGGTCACGAGATCGCTGCCGCACGATTGCACGCGATATAACGGCTCACCGCGGTGATTGAATATCCACACTGCACCCATGTCAGGATGCGCTACGACCAACCCGTCATGCTCGTCGATTGTGATGCCGTCGGGCCCGCGGCCGCCCGACATTTGAATTTGCACGCCCATACGCGCGATCGTGCCGTCTGGTGCGAGCGGAAAACGCCAGACCGCATTCGCGCGCGTCGCTGCCACGAACAGCGTGTCTTCTTTCCCATTCAAGACGAGTCCATTGGGGCTGGGCACGCAATCGGCCAGTTTATGCAAAGTGCCGGCGGCCGTATAACGATAGACGCGCCCGGTCGGGTCCGCCAGATCGCTTTGACCCTGGTCGGTGAAAAAAAGATCTCCGTTCGAGGCAAACGTGAGGTCGTTGACACCTCTAAAGTGCTCGCGATGATAGCGCGTGATGACCGGGGTGATTGCGCCGCTTACCGGATCGAGCAGCACGATGCCAAGTTTGTGATCGGCGATGAAGATGCGCCCATCCTTATGGATACGAAGCCCATTGGGTTCGCCATCGTATTCAACAACAACATCGAATTTTCCCTGAGGCGAAATGCGAAAAATCCGGCCATAGGGAATGTCAACGACATAAAGATTGCCGGCGCGGTCGAACGCCGGGCCTTCCAGAAAACTTCCCGCGGGGATGTCCCCGCCGCCGGCAGCGATGCGTTCAGCCGGCACATGGCTTTTGCGCAGGTTTTGCGGCATGGCCGCAAAAACTTCGGTTTCGATAAGTTGAGGTGGCGCGAACATGGTGTGTTGGTCCGTGAGCTGAAGCCACGCATTATATGCGAGACGCGGCGCAGCGCTATAATCGCGCCGCCTGTCCTATGTTGTTTTGCGCCGTCTTTTGCATTTTTATTGCCTATGAAATCGCCACTCGACGTCATCCGCTTATACCCGCCGCATGACTATTCGCTGCCTGGAGTTTTTGCGAGCCGGCTTCAACACGATCCGTCACGCCCTTTCATTGTCTTTGAAGGGCACACCCGGAACTGGCAGGAATTTCACAAACTCGCGCTCGGTGCGGCGCGCGTGCTGGCGGCGCGCGGCATCAAGCACGGCGACCGGGTCGCCGTCATGGCGCGCAATCACCCGGGCCACGTGCTGATGTTGTTAAGCCTTGCGCGTCTCGGCGCCATCATGGTGCCGGTCAACCCCGAGTTCGGTGTGACCGAAGCGCGCTACGTGATGGGGCATGCGCAGGTTGGGGCGGTGATATGCAGCGCGGAAGCGCTCGCCATCGCACGTGAAGCAGCGAGCGACATCGCGCCCGCGCCGTGGTTCGCACTGCTCGATAGTGCGACCAACGGCGTGCCGGCATTGGCCGAGCTCATTGCGGCGGAAGCTGACACTGATGTGCCGGGCGCCGGCGGTGCCGACGACACCTGCCTGATTGTCTACACGTCCGGCACCACCGGATTTCCGAAAGGCGCGATGCACAGCCAGCGCAGCTTCGTCACTGGCGGCGAGGCATTCGTGCAGCGGTTATACGTGCAGCCCGACGATCGCCTGCTGATCGTGCTGCCGCTGTTTCACATTAATGCATTGTTTTATTCGGTCGCCGGCACGCTCGCGGCGGGCGCATGCATGGTCATCGTGCCGCGGTTCTCGGCCTCGAGTTTCTGGCAGACGGCGGTCGCCACCCGCGCGACGGCGGTCAATATCATCGAAGCGATCGGCACCATTTTGATGAAGCGCCCGCGCGACGAATTCCGCCACGATCACACGCTTACCAAGCTATACGGCGCACGCCAGCCGATGATGGCCACCTTCCGCGATGAATTTCACATTCCGCATTTGATCGGCGGGTATGGCATGACCGAGATTCCGGGAGTGACTTGCATCCCGCTCGAAGGCCCCGCCAAAGTTGGCAGCATGGGGCCGGTAGGCCGTCATCCCGATCCCGGGCGGCAATGGGCGGAGTGCCGGGTCGTCGATGATGATGGCAATGACGTCGGCATTGATCAGGTTGGCGAGCTGATCGTCAAGACGCCGATCATTATGCAAGGTTATTTTCGTGATGTCGCACAGACGAATGATGCGTTCCGCGACGGCTGGTTTTTAACCGGCGACCTGGTGCGGCGCGACGCGGACGGGTATTTCTTTTTCGTGTCGCGCAAGAAAGACATCATCCGCCGCCGCGGTGAGAATATATCGGGCGCCGAGATCGATCGCGTGATCGGCGAGCATCCCGCAGTTTTCGAAGTGGCAGCCATTGCGGTGCCGTCAGAACTCGGCGAAGACGAAATTCTGGTCGCCGTCGTACCGCGGCCGGGCAAAACCGTAACGGCGGAAGAGATTGCCCGGTGGTCTCGCAAGCATCTTGCCGTGCAGAAGGTGCCGCGCTTCGTCGCGATCGTCGACGAACTGCCGCATACGCCGACGCACAAAATACTTAAAGCAAAACTGCGCGCGGATGCGGGGTTGCGCGCGCGCGCGGTCGATTTGCAAGTCAAAGGATAAGGTATGACTAATTTTTTCCGCGTCGCTTTGGTCGTGCCGGTATT
Source organism: Betaproteobacteria bacterium (assembly GCA_025360445.1). Taxonomy (GTDB): domain Bacteria; phylum Pseudomonadota; class Gammaproteobacteria; order Burkholderiales; family SG8-41; genus PALSA-1004. Next base: position 1,388 of record JANYCE010000102.1, on the reverse strand, counting down.
CATTGCAGCCGGTGCGCTGGCGCAGAACTATCCGAACAAACCGATACGTCTCGTGCTGCCGTACCCGCCGGGCGGCGGCACCGACGTGATAGCGCGCCCGCTCGCGCAAAAGCTCACCGAAAATTTCGGCCAGCAGGTGATCGTCGACAACCGCGGCGGCGCCAACGGCAATATCGGCATGGAATTTGTCGCCAAAAGCGCGCCCGACGGTTACACACTGCTGTTTGCGCTGACCGCACAGTACGCGATCAATCCGAGTCTTTATCCCAAGCTTTCCTACGATCCCGTCAAGGACTACGCGCCGATCAGTTTGCTGGCGAATGCGCCGTATCTGTTGGTCGTGCATCCGTCAATGCCGTCTAAGTCAACTGCGGAATTAATCGCGTTAATGAAGGCGCGGCCCGGCCAGCTCGCCTATTCGTCGGCAGGTAATGGCAGCGGCGCACATCTGGCCGGCGAAATGTTCCGCAGCCTGGCCAAGGTCGAGATGACGCACGTGCCCTACAAAGGTGCCGGGCTCGCGATGCCGGACTTGATCGCCGGCCAGGTGCAATTGTCGTTCGTCACCTATACGGCGGCAGGCCCGCATATCAAGACCGGCCGGCTGCGCGCGCTCGGCGTGACCACCGCCAAGCGCTCGCCAACGCTGCCGGATCTGCCCGCTATCGCGGAAACTGTTGCGGGTTATGACTCCGCCGTGTGGTACGGATTCGCGGCGCCCGCGGGAACACCTTCTGACATCATCGCGCGGCTCAACAGTGAAGTGTTGCGCGTGCTGGCAGCGCCGGACTTTCGCAACCGCATCACCCTCGAAGCGGTTGCGCCGATCGGGACCAGCCCCGAAGAATTCGGCAACTTCATGAAAACCGAAATTGTGCGCTGGGCGAAAGTCGTCAGGGAGTCGGGCGCCAGGGTCGATTGAGTCGGGCAGGCGACTCGGTATAATCATGCATACGAGTAGCACGCAACTCTGCGGGCGCCAGATTTACCGCGGCGCACCGGGCAGGGCATACCAGAGACAGGAAAGCTGTTCCGATTAACGCGGCCGCGTTATGCGCTTGCTGCAACATTGGGTTTTGCCATGAAAATTTCCGCAGTGTTTTGCAGTCTCGTTTGCGCCTGTTTGTCCGCAGCTCCAGCACGTGCCCAGGATTATCCATCGAAGCCGGTACGGATCATCGTTGCCTACACGCCGGGCGGCGGCACCGACCTGATGGGTCGCATCGTCGGGAAAAAGCTCGGCGAACTCTGGGGCCAGCAGGTCGTCGTCGAAAACCGTCCAGGTGCGGGCGGCAATATCGGCACCGAGGCGGTCGCCAAAGCGCCACCCGACGGGTATACGCTGATGATTGCGCCGAGCACGCACGCGATCGTGCCAAGCCTCTACG